>NZ_JAYGHV010000278.1:0-37849 GCF_034932145.1 Spirulina sp. 06S082
GACAGCAGACAACCAAAAACTTAATTATGTTTCGGCTTCTCCTTCATAAACTATGCCGCCCCTGCTATCAGGTACTTCTTTTTGGTCGGACATTTTATCTGGCGAGAATCACCAATTCTGCCTATCTCGGCACACTTGGGTGCATTGGCTTTTTCAGACTAGCACAATTTCAATTAAACTGACTCCCTTGGGTCGGTTTTATTTGCTGGCCAAAATTCATCTCGCCGTTAAGCCTGTCGGCTCTAACGGGAGTCCTCTTTTGACATTTAAGATAGGGTTTTGCTTTGGGATGAATCAATAAAATTTGTGCTTTCGTCTGGGGTGGTGAGGATGTCCCATGGAAAGTTTATCCCTGTTTTATCCCCGATGGCGACCAGATTGTAAGCAAGACCTATTTAGGATACACCGAGCAATAACCCTTGCCCCCATAACACCGGAATATCACCCCCTAACCATCACCCAAAAATTCAGATAATGATATCTGCTCTACAGGGAGCAGTTTGTTCAGAGGTCATTCAAACAGAGAAGACTTTTTAATTCAATCGGAGCGGCGGGATTTGAACCCACGACCCCCACTACCCCAAAGTGGTGCGCTACCAAGCTGCGCTACGCCCCGAATTGCTTTCGCAGTTACCAATCATAGCACAGTTTTTGGAAAATGGGGTAACTCGGTCAAAAAACAGCGAGCATGGGTGCCACCGCTACTAATTCTCCCACCGCATCCGCAGACCAATTCCCCTCGCATCGTCGCCCAGAATGGAGAATTAAGCGTAACTCATAAGCATGAGGAAAACCCTCAGCTTCCAACCAGAGGCGATCGCTTTCCACTTGGCAGGTAATTCGTTCTTCCTCCATCAATTCTCCTGCCATTTGGCTCATTGTTTCCACTAATTGCCCTAGCAAACGGCAAAAATCCTGCCATTCCTCCTCTGTTAATTCAAATGCCCAATCTTCTCCCCCAACTAATCCTCGATATGGATCTGCCTCGGGATGCCACCCCAAACGCCATCCCAAACCACTTTTAAGGATGCGTCCCTTAATTTCTTCTTTCATAATTTATCTATCTACAAAATGCAAAAAGAGGACTCCCGCTAGACCTGAAAGGTTAGCGGTGAGATGAATTTTTGCCAACAAACAAAACCGACCAAAGGGAGTCCAAATAGATTGACATTCTCCGTAAAGATTGCTAGAATCTGGTTCAGGAGGTCAAAATGTTAACACTAACTTACGAGTATAAATTAGTCCCAAACGAAAAGCAAATCGAGGTGATTGAAAATACCTTGAGAGTCTGTCGTGCTGTCTGGAATTACGCCCTAAGAGAGCGAAAAGACTGGATTAACGCTCGAAAGTGTTCTGTTAATGCTTGTTCTCTAGAAAAAGAATATATCATTCCGGCGGATAAACCGTTCCCAAATTACAATATCCAAGCCAAACAATTAACAGAAGCTAAGAAAACCAACCTGTGGTTAAAATCAGTGAATGCTCAAGTCTTGCAACAGGTATTAAAAAGATTAGAGCGGGCATTTACAGATAGGCAATCAAAAAAACTGGGTTTTCCTCGTTTTAAGAACAAGTATAGGATGCGTTCTTTTGTGTATCCTCAAATGCTTAAGAATTGTCTCCAAGAAAACCAGATTAAACTACCTCAATTGGGATGGATTAAATTTAGGAAATCGAGAGATATTCCTGATGGTTTTGCGATTAAACAAGCGAGAATTATCAAGAAAGCATCAGGATATTTTATTCTACTGTCTTTACAGTTAAATGTAAATATTCCGGATGTTCCATTTCACGGTCATGCCATTGGGATAGATTTAGGATTGGACAAATTTCTAGCAACTTCTGACGGACAACTGGTCGAAAGACCTCGCTTTTTAAACCAACTGCACAGCAAGCTGAAATCGCTGCAACGTAAATTAAGGAATAAAAAGAAAGGGTCTAATAATCGACACAAATTAAACCAGAAAATAGCGAGATTACATCAAAAGATATCTGATACTCGTAAAGATTGGCAATTCAAACTAGCACATTCTCTTTGCGACCAAGCACAGTCAATATTTTTTGAAGATATTAACTTTAAATCTTGGGCAAAAGGAATGTTATCTAAACATTGCCTAGATGCTGCTTTTGGTCAATTTATTACCATTCTCAAATGGGTAGCATGGAAACGAGATGTTTTTGTCGCGGAAGTTGACAAGAATTACACCTCGCAAATCTGCCCAAAATGTGATTTTCACACTGGAAAAAAATCACTTTCCGAACGAGAACATCATTGCCCGAAGTGTGGATACAAAACCCATAGAGATATAGCAGCAGCAGAAGTTATCAGAGATAGAGGAATTGAAAATGCGCTAGGGCATAGCGTATCAGAAAATGCTTGTGGAGATGATCTGACGGGGGCTTTGCCTAGTCAAAAATCTGTGAAGCAGGAAATCTTGAATGCGAATTCAAGAATCTCCCGCTAGAACGCTCAAGCGTTTAGCGGTGAGAGTATGTCAATGTCCATCTTTTTTCATGGTCTTTGCCAGACCTAAAAATATTACATTTTGTTACTCAAACAAGGCGATCGTTGCAAACGTCCGGAACTTTCTTGAACAATTGCGAATATGTTGGGGATCGAAACAAGAATATCGGCTCGATAGTAGCGATCGCTTCTCGTAAGTCGATAGAATTAATACTTTCAGTTTGATAACGCTAATGAAGATCGACCTTAAAGGCTATACAATCCAAGCTCAAATTTACGAAAGCATTAACTCCATTGTCTATCGAGGGGTTGACGAACAAACGCAACAGCCGGCGATCCTCAAGATGCTCAAGTCTGATTATCCTTCATCTTATGCTTTAACTCGCTATCGACAAGAATATAAAATTCTCAAAAATCTTAAGATTCCGGGTGTTATTAAAGTTTACGATCTCAAACCCTATCGCAATACCCTGTTTCTTGTTCTCGAAGATTTTGGTGGAACTTCTTTAAGGAACTATCTTAATCCCACTCTCAATCAACAACAAGGGTTCTCTATTGGGGAATTTTTACCGATCGCGATCGAAATTGCCGATACTCTCGGCCAAATTCATGTCAAAAATATTATTCATAAAGATATTAATCCCGCTAATCTTGTTGTACATCCGGAAACCCAACAAGTTAAAATTATTGATTTTGGTATTGCTTCGGTTTTAACTCGCGAAAACCCGATCTTAAAAAGTCCCGATGTTTTAGAAGGAACATTAGCTTATATTTCTCCTGAACAAACGGGACGCATGAATCGCTTTCTCGATTATCGTAGCGATTTTTATTCTCTCGGAGTAACTTTTTATGAATTATTAACGGGAACTTTGCCGTTTACTAGCGATGATGCTTTGGAATTGGTACACTGCCATATTGCTAAAATTCCCGAGGCAATAGGGATGAGGCAACAGGCAAGAGAAAACGGGCAAGAAATACCGCAGGTACTGGGTGATATTGTGATGAAGTTAATGGCAAAAACTGCGGAGGAACGCTATCAGAGTGCTTGGGGATTAAAAGCAGATTTAGAACGATGTTGGGAACAGTTTCAAACTCGAGGGACAATTATTAATTTTCCCCTTGCAACTCACGATATTTCTACGAAGTTGCAAATTCCCCAGAAATTGTATGGCCGAGAACGAGAAATTAAAATACTATTGACTGCATTTGAAAGAGTTACGGGAAAAATTGAGGATTCTTCTGCTTCTCAAAACCCTAAGAGTGAATTAATGCTAGTTGCTGGATATTCAGGAATTGGTAAATCTGCTTTAGTCCATGAACTACATAAGTCTGTGACGCGATCGCGCGGTTATTTTATTTCAGGAAAATTCGACCAATTTCAACGCAATATTCCTTATTCTGCCCTCGTTCGTGCTTTTCAAGGATTAATTCAACAACTTTTAACTGAAAGTCCCGATCGCTTAAAACAATGGCAAGAAAAGTTACAAACATCTCTGGGAACAAATGGAAAAATCATTATTGATGTTATCCCAGAAGTAGAATATATTATTGGTAAACAGCCTCCTATCGCCGAACTTGCACCGACAGAAACACAAAATAGATTCCATCTTGTTTTCACCAATTTTCTGCAAGTTTTTGCTTCGTGGGAACATCCTTTAGTTATTTTTCTGGATGATTTACAATGGGCAGATTCAGCAACGCTCAAATTAATTTATCTTATCATGAACGATGTTGATATTTGTAATTTACTCATCATTGGTGCTTACCGAAATAATGAAGTCAGTGCGACTCATCCTTTAATGGTGATGTTAGATGAATTGGAGAAAGATCAGGCGATCGTTAATGAAATTGAACTCAAACCTTTAGACTGTGAGACCATTACTTATCTTCTCTCCGATACCTTAAATACCAATTTAACAACGGTCAGATCGTTTTCTGAATTGATTTTCAGCAAAACCAAAGGAAATCCTTTTTTTACGAACGAATTTATCAAAACATTATATACTGAAAAGCAACTTAATTTTGATTTAACATCTCGCACTTGGCAATGGAATATCCAAGCAATAAAGGCACTTAATATTACAGATAATGTTGTAGAATTGATGATTGATAAATTATATAAATTACCCGATCGCACCCAAACAGCCCTTTATATTGCAGCTTGTCTAGAAGCAGAATTTCATCTCGATACTCTCTCAATTATCTGCGATCGATCGGCAAAAGAAATATTCTCCGATTTACAAGCAGCATTGCGATCGGAACTAATATTTCCACTTTCTGAATTAGATGAAGAACTCTTAATTCGAGAATATAAGTTTGGTCACGATCGCATTCAACAAGCAGCTTATAATCTTATTAAAGAATCAGAAAAAAAAGAGATTCATTTAAAGATAGGTCGCGCCTTATTACACAAAATAGAATCGGAAAAAATAAGAACAAAAATATTTAATGTTGTCGATCAATTTAATCTTGCTCTTGATTTAATCATAGATGAGTCTGAACGCGATCGCATTGCCGAATTAAATCTCATTGCGGCACAAAAATCTCAAGATTCTGCTGCCTACGAACCAGCATTACAATATCTACAAGCTGGGATTCAATTACTCGGCGATCGCCCTTGGCTAAGGCAGTACAATCTCATGCTTTCTCTGTCTACAAAAGCTGTTTCTGCTGCTTATTCTTTTGGCGACTTTGTGACAATGGATCGCTTTGCCCGAGAAGTGTTAGAAAATGCTCGTTCTCTTCTCGATCGCATTAAAGTTGAACAACTTCTTCTCTATTCCTATCT
This sequence comes from Spirulina sp. 06S082, assembly GCF_034932145.1. NCBI lineage: Bacteria > Bacillati > Cyanobacteriota > Cyanophyceae > Spirulinales > Spirulinaceae > Spirulina > Spirulina sp. 06S082. The sequence goes on from NZ_JAYGHV010000278.1 coordinate 5,253, forward strand.
CGCTAGACAAAAATTTCGCGAAGCTATTGAAAAAGGACTAGAAATTGTAGAATTATTAGACCCGAATTTACTCCTTCGCTTGCATTCTTTCGATTTCAATCGCGACATCAAAGAAATTAAAGAAATATTAGGCGATCGCCAAGCCTCAGATTTACTCAAACATTCTCTCTTACAAGAAGAGAATAAAATAGTTATTTTAGAAATATTATCCAGTTTAGTTGTACCGACAATTATCGCCGATCCGAGCTTATTTATTCCTATTGTTTTACAAATGACGCTTGTTTCAATGCGATCGGGAAATGCACCAGAATCAACCTATGGTTATGCTTGGTACGGTTTAATTTTAACCAGTATTACCGGAGAAATTGAAGCGGGATACCAATTCGGACAACTGGCATTAAATTTATTAAATCAGTTAAACGTCCCAGAATTAACCGCGAAAGTTAATATTGTTGTTTATTTCTTCATTGCTCACTGGCGAGATAGCCTGAATAAAAGTTTAAAGCCCTTAAAAACAACTTATATTCAAGGAATTGAAACGGGAGATATTGCTCATGCAGGTTGGGCAGCTTACGATTATTGCAATCATTTATTTTGGAGCGGAAAAGAATTAACAGCAGTGGCACGAGAAATGGTAAACTATAATCATGCTATTCGTAAAATTAAACAACAAGCCGCACTGAGTTATTTAGAGATTTATCAACAAACTATCGAAAATTTATCAAGTTCCGTCGAACAGCCGGATTTGTTAGCCGGAAAATATTATCAAGAACAGGAAATGTTGGCTTTTTATCAAGCCAATGGCGATCGCACTGGACTGAGTTTCTTATATGTTAATAAACTGGTTCTCGGTTATTTATTTGGCGAGTATGAAAATGCCCTCAAATTTGCCCTCCACGCAGCAACGAATATTGCTGCGGTACCAGGGATTTTTGTGAGTGCCGTGTTAGTGTTTTATGATTCCTTAACTCGTTTGGCACTATTCGATCGCATTGAAGCCCGAGAACGCGATATTTTTGTGCAAAAAGTAGAGGAAAATCAAGCTAAACTGCAAATCTGGGCAACTCATGCCCCGATGAATTTTCAGCATAAATACGATCTAGTTGTAGCAGAAAAAGTGCGGGTTTTAAGCCGAGATTGGCAAGCAGCAGAAGTGTACGATCGCGCTATTCGCGGTGCAAGGGAGAATGGCTACTATCAAGAAGAAGCCCTTGCCAACGAACTTGCAGCCCAATTCTACCGCGATCGCGGCATAGAAAAAGTATCCTGTGCCTATTTACGAGATGCCTATTATGGTTATACGCGCTGGGGGGCGATCGCTAAAGTAGAAAGCCTCGCGCGCCAACATCCCGACTTCATTCAAAATCTCACAAAAACAATATCTACAACTATTACTCAGACTCGCAGCCTAAACGTTACTAACACCAGCACCAGCACCGGAGAGATTTTGGATTTAGCCGCAGCGATCGAAGCCTCCCAAGCGATCGGCAGTGAAATTGTCCTCGATAAACTCCTGCAAACCTTGATGACCCTTATTTTAGCGAATGCAGGTGCCACGCGGGGAGTCTTGCTTTTGGAACAACAGGGACAATTGAGCATTGAAGCAGAAGGCAGGGTAGAATCCCCAGAAATTAAGGTTTTGCAGTCTTTACCCCTTGACGATCGCCTGCCTGTATCCCTCATTCATTACGTCGCCCGCACGGGAGAAACGGTTGTTCTCCACAATGCAGCCCTAGAAGGCAATTTTAGTGAAGATGCCTACATCCAAAAACAGCGATCGCGATCGCTGCTCTGTTTTCCTCTGATCGAACGCGGTTCTCTCGTTAGTATTATTTTTCTGGAAAATAATCTCACATCGGGGGCATTTTCTCCCGATCGCTTGCAACTATTGCAACTTCTTTCCGGACAAGCTGCCATTTCCATTGTTAATTCGCGTCTTTATCACACCCTAGAAGAAAAAGTCAAACAGCGCACCGCCCAACTGGCCGAGGCCAATGCAGAGATCCGCACCCTCAACCAAAAACTAACCACCGAGAATCTGCGCTTGGGGGCTGAATTGGATGTGGCCAAGCAAATGCAACAGATGATTCTCCCCAAAGCAGAAGAACTCGATCGGATTAAAGGTTTGGCGATCGCCGGATTTATGGAACCTGCCGATGAAGTTGGGGGAGATTATTATGATGTTCTCCAACAAGATGATATTGTTACAATTGCAATTGGAGATGTCACCGGCCACGGTTTAGAAAGCGGGATTTTAATGGTTATGGTTCAAACTGCCGTGCGAACTCTGCATGAATTGCAGGAACGAGATCCCAAACGCTTTCTCAATACCTTAAATCGCACAATTTATAACAACGTGCAACGAATGAATGTTGATAAAAATCTAACTTTAGTCTTGCTTAATTATCAAGAAGGTCGGGTTAGTATAAGCGGACAGCATGAGGAAATTTTAGCAGTCAGAAAAGATGGAGAAATACATCGCATCGATACAATTGATTTAGGTTTTCCGATTGGTTTAGAAGTAGAAATTAGCGAGTTTGTGCAAAGTAGCGACCTAGAGTTAGAAATTGGTGACGGCCTCGTTCTCTACACCGATGGTATTATTGAGGCTCAAAACAAGAACCAAGAATTTTATGGGATCGAAAGACTTTGCGATCGCACCTCTCAATATTGGTCGCGATCGGTTGCTGAGATTCAACACGCTATTATTGAAGACGTGAAACACCATATTGGCCAAGAGAAAATGTTCGACGATCTCACACTTTTAATCATTAAAAGACAGTAGCAAACCCGCACAAATGGCGATCGCAACTTCTTAAGTTTAGCGAATATTTTTACCAGATCCAGCCCAAAACGGGAAGATTAAGGGATAATATTAACGCGATCGCAATTTTAACAATCAGCCTTCATAATGCTTGAAAATCTTCCCATTCCCACAGATCTCGCCGTTTATACCCAGTGGTGCGGCATTTTAACCCTCGTCCTCTTAGTTATTACCATTCTTGCCTTCTTACTCAAATGGGGGTTGCGTTTCCGTCTTTTTGGGGCAACCGCTTTTGCTGTAGTCCTCACCGTTGGCTTTTTTGGACTCAACTTAGGACTATTCAAGCATATCGCCATTCCAGGAGCCGTCCGCTATACTTTAGTTTTTGACAATGCAGCCGACAATGTGGTATTAGCCATTCCCCCGGAAACGACGCGATCGCAGGTTGAAGCTACCCTGCGTCAAGCTGCTATTGATATTTCTCCCTTCGGACGTTTAGCAATGCAGGATAATATGGTGACAATTCGCGCGAGAACTGTTATTCATCCCGAACCAGGACTCTCACTGCCTTTATACTTAGGAGAAGCGAAAAAACCATCCAATTCTCGCGATCCTGAAAATATCACCGTTGAACTATTTCCCGATAATTGGGACAAACTTTCCGCCGTTGATAGTTAACAGTAACCGATGGAAAAACTAACCTCTTCAATAACCCCACTTCTCATTTCTCCTGCTAAAATTCTGCGGGGAAATAGCATTATCAGTCAATGCGGGCAGGACATCGCGCATTTAGGCAAACGTCCTTTAGTTGTAGGTGGCGATCGCGTTCTTCCGGTCGTTTTTCCTCAACTTCAGTCTGTTTTTCAACGCTATAAACTGGCGGCAGAATCTGTTAGTTATACCCCTGATTGTTCGGAAAGTTCTCTGGCAATTTTACAAGGGGCGATCGCGGCACATAATGCGGATTTTATCATTGGAGTGGGGGGAGGAAAAGCCCTCGACACTGCCAAACTTTTAGCCCATCGCAGTCAGCTTCCCATCGTTACTATTCCCACTTCTGGGGCAACTTGTGCCGCTTGGAGTGCCTTATCTAATGTTTACTCGAATGAAGGAGCATTTCAATATGATGTTCCCCTCGATCGCTGTCCCGATCTCCTCATTTTGGATTACGATCTGATTCAAACTGCCCCTCAAAGGACTTTAATTGCGGGTATTGGAGATGCGATCGCCAAGTGGTATGAAGCCTCGGTGAGTAGTGGAAATTCTCCTGCTACATTAACGATCGCCGCAGTCCAACAAGCACGAGTTTTGCGGGATATTCTCTTGCAAAAGTCTGCCCAAGCATTGCAAAATCCAGGGGGAGAAGACTGGCGAGAAGTCGTCGATGCGAGTGTTTTATTAGCAGGGGTTATAGGGGGTTTAGGTGGGGCGAATTGTCGCACTGTTGCCGCCCATGCCGTGCATAATGGTTTAACCCATATTCCCGAAGCCCACGGGATTTTACACGGTGAAAAAGTTGCTTATGGAATACTTGTTCAATTACGTTTAGAAGAGATGGTACAAGGCAATCAACTCGCAATTACAGCACGACAACAATTATTAAAATTTTATCACGATATTGGTTTACCCAAAACTTTAGAAGATTTGGGATTAGACGGTATCTCTTTAGCTGCTTTGCGTCATAGTGCGGAAATTGCCTGCCAGCCTCAATCTGACATTCACAGATTACCATTTGCTGTGACTCCAGAACAACTGATGGCAGCAATGGTTTCCACTACGGTTATTACAGAAAATAGCCGGAAAGTGAGTGCTTCTAAAACTTTGCCAGCTATTTTAGAATAGTTTATTGGCCAGAAAATCGCTTTTTCCTTTTTGCCCTTAACTTTCCCATTCTTCAACAATTTGTTTTTCGCGATCGCGTAATTCTTCCCCTAATTTACTCCAGTCAAGGCGATCTGTGGGGGTATCCTGAATTAATTGCCCGTGTTGGAGGTAAAGAATGCGATCGCAAAATTCTTGTGCCAATTCTAATTGATGATTGGCCATAATAATAGTCATTTTTTCATCTTCGCTGAGTTCCCTTAAAACTGTTAAAAGATGGGTTGCTTTGCCTACATCTAAAGCGGAAGTCGGTTCGTCGAGTAAGAGGATTTTTGGTTCTAAAATTAAAGCGCGAGTGATGGCGACTAATTGGCGCTGTCCTAAAGAAAGTTGGAGTTCATTGCGATCGCGCCATTCTTCCGGAATTCGCATTCGTCTGCACCATTTTTCAATTCTTTCTTTGATTTCTCGCTTGGGAATTTTTTGTAAAATGAGAGGATAAGCTAATGCGGCTTCGACTTGCATTCCTAATAGCTTGGGTTCTTGTAAAACTAAAACAATTTCTCGCCGTAATTGTAAAATAGGTAGCGTAGAAAATAAAGAAGTATTAAAGAAAATTTTACCCAATGCCGGATCGTTGAGGCGATTAAGCAATCTTAAAAGTGTTGTTTTTCCCGACCCAGAAGCGCCAATGAGGGCAACGCGATCGCTTTTATCGATCTCAAAACTAATATCTTGTAATAAATATCCCGAACCCAAAGAAGCAGCAAAACTGACTTGTTGTAGTTGTAAGATAGGAGTTGCGCGATCGTGCATGATAAATTATCCCCAATGGGTTGCCATCCAAATTGTCCAAATATCCATCAGTAACAATAGCAGAGTTACACCTAATAAAATAAAATACATCCAAGGTTGAGAAAGAGGGCGAACATCATTAGTATCGATTCCTGTTTTCTCAGTTACTAATTTTGTTAAACGGGAAAATCCGACGACACGCATGGGTAATAAATAAGCGCGATCGCGATCCAGAATTACTTTCACTTAATACAAATATATTGATTTTCGGGATAAATAATTAGGTTTATTAGATGCTACCATGCAAATGACCAATACTGAGAGCGTTCTTGAGAGTATTAATCATAAATTTTAAGGTTTTCCTAAGATTTGCTATGTAACAATATTAAAAATACTCAGGAAAAGGCAATAATACAATATCTCTGCTTTTCTCATTCTCTTTTTATTCTTTTTCTATTTTCTTTATGCTTCAATCTGCACTCAGTCACGCTAATCCAAAATTACTGCTGGTTACTTCTCGTGCCTTGGCAGCATTGCGTCCTTCTTTAATTGCTTTTTTGATTGCCAATGCGACTCTCTTAAGCGGTGGGATGGAAACACCGATTTCCTTCTGTAATGTTTTATTTGTGGGCAACCTTTGCGCGGCTTTAGCAGTAGTAATGTGGTTTGGCTTTAAACCTATTATAGAGGACTTGCGATCGCTAGATACCAAGACTTGGATCGGACTCTCGATCAATGGTTGTTTGGCTGCCTTACTCTCAACACTCATATTTTTAGGTCTGAGAGATACCACCGTTACCAATGCCGTTTTACTAGGACGTTTTGGGCCTGTTATTTATGCTTTGATCGGGGCGATCGTGTTGAAAAAGAAAATACTTAAATGGGAATGGGTTGGTTTTTCATTTATTATTATCGGCATTTTAGCAATTGTTTTAATTAGCAACAATTTTCAGATTAATCAAGGGGATTTGCTGATTCTGGGTTCGACATTATGTTATGCAGCAACATCGCTTATCGGCAAATTAATGCTCTCAAAAAGCCATAATTTAAGAGTTATTGTTTTCAGCCGTAATTTTATCTCTTCTACGGTTTTTTTGATTGTCGTTAGTATTTTATTTGGCCCTAGCCATTTCTCGGAAGCATTCTCAGGACAGCTTTGGATTGCTATGTCAATCTATGCAGTAATTATCATCGTACTTGCTCAATTTATGTGGTATTTTGCCCTTGAAAAACTAGACTCTAAAACTATCGGAAAATGGACGGTGTTATCCCCTATCTTTGGAGTTACTTTTGCATTTATACTCAATGGAGAGCGACCATCCTGGGTACAAGTTATTGCTTTTACTATCATTATGTCTGGCGTTTTGATTACCAATTTAAGTAAGCAAATTAAATCCATGCCGACAGCAGAAATGGCGGTTGCAGGAGAAAGCAGCAGTATGGCAAGCTAAGGCTATTTTCTATTCTTTTTTAACCCCTCAAAAAATTATGAAAATTCTGGCAATTTGCGATCCAACAAGATACGATCGCCCTCCTCTAGATGTCCCTACTTTTTATCAGTATCTTGCCCAAAAAACAGAGATCGACTTTTTTCATATTCCCAGCGATCGCGTTTTTGCCAATCCTCCTGAGTCCCCTTTAATTCAAGTGGCTCCCGTTACCGGAATGCTATCCTACGAAAGATTTTTAGAGTTAGGCAATTTTGCTGATTTCCCCATCTCTTTGCAAGAGATTGACCTGATTTTTTGTCGAACATTAAAACCTTTTCCTTTGGGTTATTTGCGTCAACTACAAAACTGGGAAAAATTTGTTAAGTTTGTCAATAGTCCAACCGGAAAACAAGAGCAAATTCAAGCTGATTTTTTACTGAAAGTTGCTGAAGCATTTATTCCCGATACTATTGTTACCGCAGATTGGCAAGAAGCCGTCGAGTTTTTCACGAAATACAATATTATTGTGGCTAAACAAGTTAATAGTTGTGGGGGGCGAGGTATTTTTAAAATTGAGTATCTTGAGGGAAAGTTTCAGGTTGATAACTTTTTAACAGGAGTGCGGGAATTTACCCTATTTTCTGAGGTTATGAATTATCTGCAACAATCCCAAAATGATCCGTTAATTTTCATGCGCTATTTAACCCGCGTCGATGCAGGAGATAAGCGCATTGTTGTTGTGGATGGAGAAATTTATGGTGCCTATATTCGTCGCTCTGCAAGCGGACATTGGATTAATAATGTTAGTAAAGATGGAGAATGTTTTTTGGCAGAAATTACCTCGGAGGAAAAAGAAGCGATCGCAGAAACAGTAGATGCTTATCGCGATCGAGGACTGCATACTCTCGGTTATGATTTTCTCATGGATGAAGCAGGAAAATGGCGCATTAGTGAAATTAATGCGGGTAATATTGGTGGTTTTGCTCGTTTAGAATTGTTAACGAGTCAACCGATCATGGCTCGATTATTAACATGGTTAGTTGAGTTTGCCCAACGTCCTTAATAAGACCTTAATATTACCCTGAGAGTACGCTGAAAATAACCTGTATTTTTTCCTCGGAATCTTTACCCCTTTTTTTCAGGTTTTTGGCATACTATTTAATTATTGGTGAAATTCAACTTTTTTGCCCATGAGGATGACTTTAGAAGCTACTCCCAGAGAAACCGATGAAATTTTGATTCGCCCTTACAATGCTTGCGATTTTACCGCGATCGCTTCTATCTATAATGAGTCGATCGCAGCTAAAAATACAACAATGGATTGTGAGTTTTTTAGTGCGGACAAAATTCGCTTGCAGGTTGAAAAATTTAGCGATCGCGAGACGATTTTGGTTGCTCAAAAAGGCGATCGCACTATCGGCTGGGGTATTATTAAACGCTATAGCGATCGCCAAGGCTATCGAGTTTGTTGCGAAACTTCTATCTATCTTTCTCTCGCTGAAACGGGGAAAGGATACGGGAAAAAACTACAAACTATTCTATTACAGCAAGTCAAGGAATTTGGCTACCATCACATTGTTGCTAAAATTCTGGCTTGCAATCAAAAAAGTATTACTTTTCACCAATACTTCGGTTTTGAGTTAGTGGGAATTCAAAAAGAAATTGGCTATCTGAATGGCTGTTGGCATGATATGGCAATTCTACAGTTAATTTTCCCAGATATTCCTCCTCATCTTCCCGATCTTGCTTAAATAGTGAACAATTTTTCATTAATATTCCTTAATCATTAATAAAAGGATTTTTCTCTCATGATTCAAGTCGCTAGTTTCCCCAAAACTCAGATTTTGCCCGCTTCTCTTCAATCTCTAATCCATCGCATTCAGGGTCAAATCCAACTAACTCCTAAGACAATTCGAGATTGCCTTCTTGCTGCTAATATTAATCCTCAAGATTTACTGCCTTGGGCAGATTTTGCACATCCTATGGCTGACTGTTATGGTCGTAATTTAGTTTACGATGGTGGTTTTTTTGAAATTATGGTAATGTCTTGGCGCGATCGCGATTATAGTGCTATTCACGATCACGGTGCGACAGAATGGGGGGCGGTACAATGTTTCGGCCCCGCAGAGCATTATACTTATCAGTTAGAGGAGGGGATTTTATCGACTCTGGAAAAATGCGATTTTGTCCCAGGAGAAGTGAAGTTAGTCGATCGCAGTCTCATTCATCAAATGGGCAATTTAAGCGGGGAATGTTTCCTTAGTTTGCACGTTTATGGTTTCAATTTACCAGAGGGGACTATTACAGGCAATGCGCGACTTTTTGACCTTTGGGAGGGCTGCATTCAACACACCGATGGAGGGGTTTTCTTCGGCTTACCCGAGGCACAAATTAACGATCGCATCTATGGGTTACAAGGCGATCGCGAAACAACTTTGCGTCATCATCAGCAAATGCGCGATCGCTTGTTACAAATTTTAGCAGTGCGATCGGATTCTCAATTAACTTTAAAATTGGCAGCATTAGAAAAGGCGATCGCATTTCTAAAATAAACACATATTTCCGCTTGTAGGGAAAACACTTTTGCTTAAATCTGCTACGATCGCCGTTTGTGCCGTTTCAATTCATACAGTGCGAAAAGGATCGTCCCTACAAAAAGGGGCAGGAAATAGTAGATAATCCGATAAACTAACAGAGCCTCCAGCAGTTTTTCGGTGGCGATGGGCGGTGAAAGCAGTAAAATGAGTACGGTTTCAAAAACCCCCAGTCCTCCTGGAACATTACTGAGAATGCCAGCAAGTTGTGCTAAGACATAAACACTGAAAAATCTCCAGAATAAAAGTGAGTTAGCAGGGAGCAGCAACACATAAAGTACGGCGGCGGCTAAAATCCAGTCACAGGAAGTTACAGCGATCTGTCCGAGGGAGAGGGGTAGGGGAAGATGGGGCAGTACCCATTGTTTAACTCGCAGCGATCGCCGTCCTTTGGCACTCCAGATCAGGTAGCCGGCGATCGTCAGGAGAAAGATGTATCCCACCGGATGAATAGAATCAAAGGGTAAACGTATCTGTTTCGGTATCGTTAGGGGTTCAACCGAAAAAGTAATCCCTCCCACGGCAAACAAGCCGATCCAAAAGCTAATATTACAGAAGGTAATAATTTGAGCAATTTTCCCAGCAGAGAATCCCCAAGCGCTATAGAAACGGTAGCGAATGGCACTCCCACTCAGCAAAGCAAAGCCAATACTGTTACTTAGAGCGTAGCTGACGACGGAGACTAAGGCAACTTTGGGGTAGGGTAAAGACTTACCCACGTAGCGAGTGGCCAGCACATCGTAACCCGTCAGCAGAATATAGTTCACGAATGTTAGTGCTAGGGCAAAAAACAACCCTGGTACAGAGATTCCTTGCAAGCTATTGAGAATTTCTTGAGGCTTTGATTTCTCTAATTCTTGACCGATCGCCAGAAGAGAGAGGCCAAATAACATTAGACTGATAACAAATGGCAGGATTTTTGAGAACTTTTTAAAGCCATTGGCAAAAGTATTACTCAAAAACTGAGTCCCAAAATAATCTCCTAAGCGATCGTCAGAGTCAGCACGGACTAAAGCGACGACAATATTCGGGAGTGCAGCTAGTTCGGGATAAACGAGATAGCGAGATTCCCATTCGGGATGAAACTTATCTTTGTAAGCACGAAGTCCTTGAAAATTATAAAATTGGCTGAGATGTTTGTAGAGATAGTGCATTCCTTTTTCCAGCCGTGTTGTTTCCCCAGTTTCCCCAACCCCAGAGAGTGCCGCTAAACCGAGATTAAAACTTTCGTATCCCCGTGCTTGGAAGTGTTGCAACATGGAGATAAAGAGAAAATCCATTGTACCTTGTTCTATATTAGCCTGATGGCGCATGAGGTCGAGGGTCGCTTCGGGAATTTGGTATTCTGGGATAGTATTGGCAAAAGCAACCGGATTTCCCGCTTTGTTGTGTACGACGGCGACCTCACACTCTTTTAAGTAATTATCATCAAACCAGCCCAAGGAAAACTTTTTTTCCGATCCTTGCATAGATGCAAGCCATTGGTCGCTGATGCCTCGTAATTCTTGCAGTAAGGAATCGGCGATCGGGGGGGCATAATATTCTACACGGTAGCCCTGTTTGGTGAGCTTATTCACGGCGGTACGGAGATTCTTGCCCGCTTTGCCCTCTAAGGTAAAGGTTTTCAGATTAACAACGGCTTCCTCGCCAATTTTCAGGGTTTTAAAGCCGAGACTGCGGTAGATTTCCAGATCCTCCGGTAGGGTTTGATAAAAGGCGGGTTGCCAGTCATTGCGATCGCAAAATTGCTGAAATCCCCAAATGGCCTCTTGGCGATCGCCGATTGGACCGATGGGATCGCCGAGGGCAATCGCCCCTCGTCCTTTGGGAACATAGGCGATCGCGGTTTGTCCCGAGGGGCTAAAGTAATAGGACTTATCCGGTAACAAAGCCAAGCGAGCGAGGGAAGAATGACCGTAGCGCTCAATAATTTCAGTTGCTTTCCGGCGCTCGTCCTCCGTGGCTGCATCGCGAAAGATGACCGGACGCAGTAACATCCAGAGGGCGTAGGTAACGGTGACTCCCCCCATGAGGTAAATGGAATCGGCAAAATAGGCACCAAAGCGCGTGGTGGCCTGTAACCCTGTATTATCCTCCGTCAGAAACAGAGCGAGAGTTTGGGTCAATGCAGCCGGTAAACTAAACTGGGTGGAATAGTGGCGATCGAGGAGAAAAAAACCGAGGCTACCATAGGCAAGGGTAAATAGGAGCGCCCCTAGCATGACCCAAATTCCTTGCATGATGGAGGGGCGATCGGACTGGGCAGTAAAAACCCGTCGCATCCACCACAACTGCCCTAATAGAAGCATTGAGAGCAAACTTTCTTCAATATCCAGCCCTTTGATCAGGTGGCTGAGGATGGATATCCCCAAGAGGATCGTTGCTAACAGCCAGGCTAAACGCTTGCGACGGAGTAAATTATTGGCTAGGTTAAGTAAGCCAAACCCCGTTAGGGCGGCGAAAAAATGCCCTCCCGCACGAATCTCAAAAGGATAGAGGTCTTTGAGCCAGTCGATGCGGGTGGGTAAACTGGGCAGGATGGCGGATAATAAGTTAATAATGCCGACGATCGCGGTTAATAAGGCGATCGCCCACAGTCCAAGTCTGGTGCGTCGATCGAGCATGATCTTAAGATTTTCTCCTGTTTAACTTTCAAGTGGCGATCTTGGCGATCGCCTTCACTTCAATAACGGTTTAATTAAACTGGCGATCGCATCGCAACGAAATTGATTGACTAAATCAGTTAATGCGTCTCCTAAAGAGCGATGTTGTTCGGGAATTTCGGCAATTAAACTAAGTATTAAATAATCTTCAAGACTGAGAGCCGCTTGATAGACGCGAGTTAACCAATCAACAGACATTACTTCTAAACTCTCAGTTGTTAATGAATAGGTAGGTTTAGTTTCCTCTGATAATGAATCCTCTGCGTACAGATAGCTAATTCCTAAATGTTTTGCCATTATTTCAAAAATTGTTGATTCTCGAAAAGGTTTTCTGACAAAATCATCACATCCGGCTGAAAGCGTGATGATTTTTTCTTCTTCTAAAACACTAGCAGTTAAGGCAATTACTGCGGTTGCTTGTCCTCTCGTTGTGCTTTTAATATATTGTACAGTTTCATAGCCATCCATTACAGGCATCCTCATATCCATCCAAATTAAATGGGGCTCCCAGTTTTCCCAAATGGCAATTGCTTCTTTGCCATTACTCGCTTCTTGTAGCTCAAATCCTAATGGTTGCAACAATTTGATTAATAATTTACGATTAACTTCTTTATCATCAACAACTAATATTTTATAATGAGAATCACTAGATTTAAGACCAATGACGCGAGATTTTTCTTCTCTATTTTCGATATCTTTTGCCGTGACAATTTGTACTTGAATATCAAAGGCAAATATTGTCCCTATTCCTACCTGAGAACTGACGGTAATATCGCCTCCCATCAACTGAACAAATTTACGACTAATGGGTAAGCCCAAACCTGTTCCTTCTTGAGAATTTTTTCCAGTTTGGGTTTGTCCGAAGGCTTCAAAAAGTAGATCGATTTCCTCTTCTGCAATTCCCTCTCCTGTATCTTCAATCTCAAATTTTATTGTTGTTTGTTGTTGATTATTTTTGTTTTTATGAGTATCAATTGTGTTCCTATTAACCACGGATAATTGTTCGGGATTTGTTGCAGTAATTCTTAATGAAACTCCACCCTCGGAGGTGAATTTTAAAGCATTATTGAGAAGATTAATCAAGACTTGACGCAATTTTATCGGGTCTGTGGTAATGTATTGTGGGGTATTGCGATCCCATTCAAATAGTAGTTGTAACTGTTTGCTTTCGGCTCTGAGAGAGAAAATATCTTCAATCTCGTTTAAGAGTCTATAGAGGTCGAAACTTTGAGGATTGAGGGATATCTTTCCCGCTTCTATTTTGGATAAATCTAAAACATTATTAATCAAGGTTAAAAGATATTCACCACTACGATTAATAATACTGATATTTTCTTGCTCTTCTGAAGATAATTTCTGCGATCGCAGCATCAGTTGAGAAAATCCGAGAACTGCATTTAAAGGAGAACGTAACTCGTGGCTCATATTAGCAAGAAAGGTACTTTTGGCTCGGTTCGCTACTTCTGCTTTGTCCCTAGCAAAAATAAGCTCTTTTAAAGTAGACTGTAGGCTACCCGTCTTTTCCGCAACTTGCCGCTCTAAATCTTGCTGATAGTTTTGGCGCAATTTTTCCGCCTCCAGGAGGGATTGTGCCATCTGACGAAAGGATTCCGACAGGGTTTCTACCTCGCGAATTCGGGTAGGTTTCAGGGAGCGATCGAGGTTGCCAACGGCAAAATCTTGGGTTGCTTGAGTGAGTTGAAGCAGCGATCGCGAAATTCGCCTCGATGTCCACAGGCCGCTGGCGATCGCCACCATTAAGGCTAATCCGCATAAAACGACAGTGCGATGAATACTGGCATGAATTTCTCCCAAAAATTCCGACTCTGGTATAACCGTGACGATCAGCCAGTCCAATCCATATCGATCGCGATAGGGACTCACTCTAACAAAAGGTTTGTGAGGGAGATCTGGGCGCAATAATGACCCTTCTGCGATCGCGGACAAATTTCCATAGTGTTGCATTAAATAGCGCGTAACATTGCGGGTAAAGGGGTCTTGTGAATCCTTAGCATTGAGTCTTATTTCTTTCCCATTGATGAGGGGGACAGGGGATTCATCGGCAGAAGTCGCCACGATTGACCCCGATCGCTCCATAATAAAAATATTGCCTGCGCGATCGCCTTTTAGTTCTTGCAAAAATTGACCGAGTTGATGGAGTTCGATATCAATTCCAAAAACCCCTAACAACTGCTTTTCCTCGTTATAAATAGGGGTACTGGCAGAGATACTAATGCGATCGGGGAAACCATCCCAAGTATAAACCGCACTCCAAACTGGTCCTCCGGCTTCTACGGCATCGGTATACCAAGCCAAATCGTTTCTTTCTGTATTTTCCAGCACCTTCAGCACATCTCCCTTATTTCCCTTCTCGTCCACCTTATATCGAGTCACAGTCCTCAGATTAGACCGAGGGATTTCTCCAGTTACAAGGTTATCTTCTGATAAGTAAGCATTGGCACGAAAAGAACCATCCGCTCCACCAAAACCAATAGCAGCAAAATCAAACAATAGTATCTGCCGATAAAAATATCGACCAAGGGCATCAAAATCGTTAATATCTAAAATTCCGGCCTGAAATGCCGCCAAATTTGCCGAGTTAATGGCTTGACCTCTGCCCAAATAATCGTTAAGGTGGCGATCGATGCGTTCTCCTTGTTCTGTCATCAATTCATTGGCTAATTGTGCGATCGCATTTTGCCCGGTGCGATAGGACAGATAAGCCACTAAACTCGTAATACCGATAACTTGCAAGGCCAGTTGGACGGTTAAAACCACATAAAGGGGTATTTTTTGTTGGCTAGAAAAAGATGGCATTGCAAACAAAATATCCTACACCTCAAAATCTATTGTCCTCATTATCTACTAATTTTCCTAAACATTCCCCAAAATTTTTGGCTAATCTCCCAGCAATTTTCTACCATATTGCGATTAATTATTTTTGCATTTAGTGTTACATTTATAATACACTGAATTTTAGCTAGAGCAAGTCAGGAACCTCAGCTTAAAGGCGTGAGGCTTGAAAGAGAAATCTGACAAGCCATTCTGACCAGACTAAGTACCTTGCGTACTACGTTATTTGGGTCACGACACCTGGGAATGCGAAGCTAGTTCCCCGCTCTGTCGTTAGTAGTTAAACAATTTTAAGGTCACTGAGATAGTGCTGCTAACCTAACAAGCCTAAATAACATTGCGGTCAGACCCCGGCGAATCGAATTCGCCTAGGGAATGCTGACCAAGAGAGTCGAAGCTAACATTACCCGTTTACGGAGAGGCAGAAATGCCAAATTATGTATTAGTAATTAATACTAATAAACAGCCGCTAAATCCTTGTCACCCCTCGGTAGCAAGGAAATTGCTTAAAACCAATAAAGCGGCGGTGTTTAGAAAATATCCATTTACTATCATTTTGAAAAAGGAAGCAACCAATGTAGCAACTGAACCAATACAATTAAAAATTGACCCCGGTTCTAAAACAACAGGAATAGCTCTGGTTCAAGGAGATAAAGTTATCTTTGGCGCTGAAATTATTCACCGTGGTTTGGCTATCAAATCCAGTTTAGATTCACGGAGAGCATTACGTCGTAGTCGTCGTAATCGTAAAACTAGATACCGTCAAGCTAGATTTTTGAACAGAAAAAGACCTCAAGGCTGGTTAGCACCATCTCTACAGCATCGAGTTGATACTGTGCTTACTTGGGTTAACAAATTAATTAAACTTGCTCCTATTACTGGTATTTCTCAAGAGTTGGTAAGGTTCGACTTACAACAACTAGAAAATCCTGAGATATCAGGAATAGAGTATCAACAAGGGAAATTAGTTGGCTATGAAGTAAGAGAGTATCTGCTCAACAAATGGGATAGAAAATGTTCTTACTGTAATGCTGAAAATATTCCCTTGCAAGTTGAACACATTCATCCTAAAGCCAAGGGCGGTACTAATAGAATTAGCAACCTATGTTTAGCTTGTGAACCCTGTAACACCAAAAAAGGAACTAAAGATATTAAGGTATTTTTAGCTAAAAAACCTGAAGTGTTAAAACGCATTCTATCTCAAGCAAAACGCCCTTTAAAGGATGCGGCGGCTGTCAATTCTACTAGATGGGCTTTGTTCAACTTTTTACAAGCTATCGAACTAACAACAACTACAGGGTCGGGAGGTAAAACTAAATTCAACAGAACACGATTAAATCTACCTAAAGAACATTGGATTGATGCAGCGTGTGTCGGTAAGGTTGATAATTTAGAATTATTAACAAGCAAGCCATTGCTAATCAAAGCAACAGGTCATGGAACTAGACAATCTTGCAGAACCGATAAGTATGGTTTCCCTTCTCGTTATGTACCACGCTTTAAATTTGTTAAAGGTTTCCAAACGGGTGATATCGTGAAAGCTGTTGTAACTAAAGGCAAAAAGATAGGGAATTATCTTGGTCGTATTGCAGTACGTTCAACAGGAAGTTTTAACATTTCTACCCCAAATGGATTAATACAAGGTATTAACCACAAATATTGCCAGACAATTCACAAAAAAGATGGTTACGTTTATTCAATGTAAAGCCGTCCTATAAGGACGGGGTTTCTACCCAATTTTTCTGATGAACCGATTTGAAGTTGAATCTCGCACGATTCTCATTGCCTTAACGGGATCGCGGGGCTATAAGTTAGATATTGAAACTTCCGATTATGATTATCGGGGTGTTTTTATTGCCTCTCAACCTTATTATCTAGGATTTGATGAGATTGAACAAAAAGATAAAGATTGGGACAAAGAAACCGAAAATTGCCAGTTTCCTTTTTTATCTGAAGATACCAGTATTTATGAACTGCGGAAGTTTTTAAAACTTTCGGTTGATAATAATCCCAACATTCTCGAATTGCTTTGGTTTAAAGATTTTGTTCACTTAACCGAAGTGGGAAAAATCCTCTTAGAACATCGAGAAATGTTTCTCTCGAAGCGGGTCAAAAATACTTATTCGGGATACGGATATGCCCAAATTAGGAAATTAGAAACCCATCGCCGTTGGTTGCTCAATCCTCCCCAATCTAAGCCAACTATTGAAGAATTTGGCTTAACAGATACACCTCCGTTAACTGTGAACGAAATCAATACATTTTTGGAATATTTGTATCAGTTAGTGCGCGATCGCATTGAATTTCTCGAACCAGCAGAACAACTTTATCATCTCTTAGTTGCCGATATCGATTATAAAGGTATTTTAAAACAACATTCTTTACCCGATGAAGTTCTAGATTATACGCAAAAATTAACTAATAGCACTTCCGATTTTATCAAACTTCTGCATAAAAGTCAACGTTATCGCACTGCTTGTCGGGAGTATAAAAACTATCAACAATGGCAAAAAAATCGCAACCCCAAACGGGCAGAAATGGAAGCAAAAACAGGTTATGATTGCAAGTTTGCCATGCAAGCAATTCGCCTTTTAAGAACAGGAATTGAAGTGCTAAAAACCCATAATTTAATCGTAGATCGTCAAGAAGCAGGAGATGCAGAAGAATTATTAGCCATGAAACTTGGGGAATTCAGTTATGAAGCAATCATGGAAATTGCTAACGATCTTTACAAAGGATTAGATGATGCTTATCGCGAATCTACTTTGCGCGATCGCGTCGATAAAGAAGCCGTCAATCAACTTTGTATCGATCTTGTCACCAAAATGGGTTGGTAAAAATGTTTTACAGAGGACATAAGTAATATTTCCTAGCATATCAATGTAAAAGATGAGAATATGGCGATCGCCAACTGGGGAATGAGAAGAATTTGTTGCTGGCGATCGCGTAGACTCGAAATAATTCTGGTACATTGAATAATTCCCTTAGAGTATAAACCGCTAAAAACGATGATGAAACGAAGAAAGCTAATTTTCGCATTGACCCTAACTGCTTCCATTGCGGCGATCGCAGCATCGGGATGCAGTAACCCAGAAAGTAGCACCCCAACCGAGGATAGTGACGCAAAAACCCTCGTTATGGCCACCTCCGCAGACTATCCCCCTTATGAATTTTACGAAACTGCTAAAGGCGAAGGAAAACCCATTGGCTTTGATATCGATATTGCCACCTATATTACCAAAGAGTTAGGGTATGAACTTGAAGTCAAGGACATGGACTTTAATGGCATTATCCCTGCTTTACAATCCGAACGTGCCGATTTTGCCATGTCGGGAATGACCCCAACAGAAGAACGCAAACAAAGTGTTGACTTTTCCAGTATTTATTATGATGCTAAAAATACCATCGTTACAGCAGAAGGATCTGCATATAAAAGCTATAAAGAACTAGCAGGAAAAAAAGTTGGCGTTCAACTCGGAACAACCCAGGCTGAAGAAGCCAAAACAAAAGCCGAAGAAGTTGGCGGTATTACCCTCGAACCTCGTAATAAAATTAGCGATCTGATCCAGGAAGTGAAAGCTGGTCGCATCGATGCAGCTATTATTGAAGATACTGTTGCTAAAGGATATATCAAGACAAATCCCGATCTAGTTTTTACGGAAATTGAAGAGAGTGGAGAACTATCCGGATCTGCGATCGCTTTCCCCAAAGACTCGGAGTTAGTGGATAAATTTGAAGCCGTTCTTCAAGAAATGAAAGAAAATGGAGAACTGGAGAAATTAGTACAAAAATGGTTTGAAGATTACTACGAAAAACAAGAAGGTAGTGCAGAATAATTTAGGATTAAACTAACAATGAATCTCGAAATTGTCGAAATCATTTCTCACTATCATCTAGCCGAATTTAATCTAGATTTTGCGAGGATTGCCCCCTCCATCCCTTTTATCTTGACGGGGCTTGTTATCACCCTCAAATTCACCCTAATTTCAGCATTTTTTGGCTTTTTATGGGGAACGATCCTTTCGTTGTTTAAGATTTCTAGTCTTAAACCTCTCTATTGGTTTGGTCTGGCTTATACTTCGATTTTCCGAGGCACACCTCTACTGGTTCAATTATCGCTGATCTACTTCGCAACACCGCAATTAACGGGATATAATATCTCCGGTTTTGAAGCTGGGGTGATTACCTTTTCCCTTAACTCAGGTGCCTACATTTCCGAAGTTATTCGGGCGGGAATTTTGGCGATCGATAAGGGGCAAACCGAAGCAGCAATGTCCCTGGGGGTGACATATCGACCCATGATGATAGATGTTATTTTACCTCAAGCCATCAAGAATATTTTACCAGCTTTGGTAAACGAATCGATCGCGCTTTTAAAAGACTCAGCCCTAGTCTCAACAATTGGCGCACAAGACCTCTTACGTCGCGCCCAAATTGTCGGGGCAGAAAAGTACGTTTACTTTGAACCGTTGTTGCTGGTTGCGGTTATTTACTATCTCATGGTTATGATTCTCACCGTGAGTTCGACAATTCTAGAAAATCGCCTGCGTCGCAGTAGTTAAGAATTGAATCATTAGGAATTAGGTTCACCAATGGAGGAAATCATGTCAGATAATTCAGATAATAACGTTGCCATTCGGATCGATCGCCTGGTGAAATCCTTCGGCAGTTTGCAAGTTTTAAAGGAAATTAGTACCGAAATTAAGCGCGGTGAAGTCGTCGCAACTATCGGTCCTTCAGGTTCGGGAAAATCCACATTTTTACGCTGTTTAAACTTGTTAGAAATGCCGACATCAGGTAAAATTTATATTGATGGGATTGAAATTACTAATCCCAAAACTGATGTTATGAAAATGCGCCAAAATGTGGGTATGGTGTTTCAACATTTTCATCTTTTTCCTCACATGACAGTGCTACGCAATATTATGTACGCCCCAATAAAGGTCAAGCAAATTTCTGAAGAAACCGCGCGTCAAAAAGCATCGGAATTATTAGCGCGAGTGGGGTTAGCAGAAAAGGCAAATGTGTATCCATCTAAGTTGTCAGGAGGACAAAAACAACGCGTCGCGATCGCGCGGGCTTTGGCCATGGAACCGGATATTATGTTATTTGATGAACCAACATCAGCCCTCGATCCAGAAATGGTAAAAGAAGTCCTTGATGTGATGAAGGGAGTTACTGAAAGTGGCATGACAATGGCTGTTGTCACCCATGAGATGGGGTTTGCGAGGGAAGTAGCCGATCGCATTCTTTTTCTCGACGGAGGACGTATTGCAGAAGATGCAACACCGGATGAGTTTTTCACCAGTCCGAAAAGCGATCGGGCTAAACAGTTTTTGGAGAAAATATTATAAAGTATTATAATATCATATTTTGGGAGATTGTAAATCTCCCAAAAAGATAAAATTCATATTTTTCAAAAATGCAGCAGAAATATAATGTTATTGAATTATTTGCCGGATGTGGAGGCATGGCATTAGGATTTGAAAATGCTGGTTTGCAAACTGAATTTCTGGTTGAAATTGATAAGAATTGTGTGAATACTCTAAAAATTAATCGACCAAACTGGAGGATATTGCATGATAATGTTACTAATATTGATTTTAAACACTATCGAGATAGAGTTGATATTGTAGCGGGAGGTTTCCCTTGCCAAGCCTTTAGTTATGCAGGTCACGGTAAAGGATTTGAAGATACTAGAGGAACACTATTTTTTGAATTTGCCAGATGTTTATCAGAAGTTCATCCTAAGATTGCGATCGCAGAAAATGTTAGAGGTTTACTCAGTCATCAAAATGGCGAAACTTTAGCCATTATGCTAAAAACTTTGAGGAATTTAGGTTATAATGTAGAATATAAACTTCTGAGCGCACAATTCTTAGATGTACCACAAAAAAGAGAACGAGTGATTATTCTGGCAACGCGGCAAGATTTGCAAATAGGGGCTATATTTCCTCAAGAAAAAAATTATACAATTTCTCTGCGAGATGCCCTTCAAGATTGTCCAAAATCAAGAGGAGTTCAATACAAAGACCGCAAAAAAGAAATTATGGAATTAGTTCCACCTGGAGGGAATTGGCGCGATTTGCCAGTTGAAATTCAGAAAGAATATCTGAAAAATAGTTTTTATAAAGGAGGAGGAAGAACTGGTTTTGCCAAAAGACTTTCTTGGGATGAACCAGCATTAACTGTAACTTGTAGTCCCGCACAAACACAAACAGAAAGATGTCATCCTGACGAAACAAGACCTTTAACAGTAAGAGAATATGCACGGATTCAAACATTTCCCGATCGCTGGCAATTTACAGGTTCTTTAAGCGCTCAATACAGACAAATTGGTAATGCAGTTCCTGTCAACATGGCTTATCATTTAGGTCAGTGTTTAATTGCAATGTTAAGAGGGTTTGGAGACCAAACCCCTACAAACGATTAAATAAAATTACTGATTTGCTGACGATAAAGCGATCGCATTTTTTTGCTAAAATAAGCTGATGCGAGTAGAGTATAGAGGGAATAATGAAAAAACCATTTGTCGGATTAAATCGGTATCAAATTGGCTGGCCTCCTTTGGGATGGGCATATCTCTATCTCGATTTTGGACTGTTAAAGAATATGTCTCATCAAGAGGCATTGACAAAATTAGAGGCAATGGGTTATGAACCGAGTTTAAGGTTAAAGCAAACTGCTGATGGAATCATTCCTTGCGCTCTTTTGAAAGTAGTTGAGTTGGACGATCCCACATCTCCAGACAGTCCTTTTGAGGATATCATTGAAATGCTACAGATCGCTTTTGATGGAGCAGTGCGATCGCCGTCCGGTCGTCCAAAGGGATATTTGCGAAACATCGGTCTCGACCCGGAAAATCTGCCCGCGATCGCAGAAGAGGAACTTGAACCAGTTGGCTAAAAATGGGATTTAAGTAACCCGATCCGATCTCACATCCAAAGGTTTTAATGCGTTAATAATTGCTTCAATTTTGCTGAGTTTCGTCCTCAAAAAATTAGAATTGGCTAACGATTAAATAAAATTTAGGATTTGTAGAAGAGGGAGACTGTGCGAGAATATAATATTCGTTGTTTCGGGTATTTGCAAACACAAATTGACCCGTTAATCGTTGAGTTTCTCCATTAATGCGAACAGTGGGGAGAAGTAAACTTTTTTTAAGTTGTAGAGTTTGGTAATCGAAAATGGAGAGGCGATCGAAAGCGAGAGAATTTGTCCCACTGTTTCGATCCAAAACAATAATTTTTTGGTCAAGACTAGAAAATGCTACTCTTCCTCTCGAAATTTCGCCCCTCTCGGAATTAGCAGCAACATTCAACTGGCGAACATTAATTTCTCGCGTATTTTGATTGAAAAGTAGAGTAAAAATTGAGCCATTATCCGTTAAAACCCGGCGTTTTTCGAGATCGAACCATAAATAACCACTCCGAGAAAAATCCCCCGCAATGGTTTTCAGTTGTACAGTGGGACGCGGATCGTTTTGGGAAATATCGATTTGCTGAATTGTCGGAGTCTGCGATCGCCCAATAATACCAAAAATTGCTTTACCACCAGGGTGCAGGGCAAAATAAGTTTGAGAAAAATCCTGCGTGTTATCCTCGGGGGTTTGGGTTACTTCTCCAGTCTCCCCGTCGATCGCCCATAAACGCCGATCGCGTTGGGGAGAAATATAAACCCAACCCTTATTAGCTAAGACTAAATCAAAAATATCCACCGCGATCGGTAATGTTTTCATTATCCGTCCCTGTCGCAGGTCCACCCAAGAAACATGGCGATCGTGACCGATCGCGGCAATTTCTCCCTTTGGACCCAGGGAAACCCCAAGGGGAGGATAATCGAGGGGAATCTCTTGCTGGCGGCGGGAAAAAGGACTATAAACAATAAGACGAGGGGGATTATTGACCGCGATCGCAATTTTGTTGAGAGTGGGATGATATTCCGCATCGATCGCCTCAAAATTCAGAGGGATCGCCTCCCCCGACAATTCTGCGAGAGATGCTTCTGGAGAAGTATTACTTTCAGGATCCCCAGGTTCCACGGGAGAAATAACCTGGGGAACTTCCGTATTGTTGGGTAATATCGGTACGGGTTGATGTTTGCGTCCTGCTAAAAATAAAGCCAGGGCGATCGTCCCCATAACCCCCACTCCCAGCATAAATTGGCGCGATCGCCCAGAAAATTGAGCAAGGGTGAAATACTGTCTTGGCAAAGGTCGAGTGGGACGATGCAGAAGGTGCGCGATCGCCTCCAAAGCCTCTGCTGCGGAGTCATAGCGTTGGCGAAAATCATAACGCACCATGCGATCGATAATTTGCGCCAAATCTGGGCTAACATGGGCGCGATCGCGCCAAATCAATTCGCCAGTTTGAGGATCGTCAGCTAATCTTTCAGGATCGATCCCTGTTAAGGCTTCAATCGCCACAATGCCCACAGAATAAACATCGCTGCTAAACTTAGGCTTACCTTGTGCTTGTTCGCTGGGAATATAACCAGGAGTCCCGATACCCACCGTCAGATTACCACTCGTCCCCTCTTTATCCAAGCGTTCCTCAATTTGTTTAACCGCTCCAAAATCAATCAGGACAAGTTTACCATCTTCCTCTCGTCTGCGAATATTGGCGGGTTTAATATCTCGGTGAATCACATTAGTTTGGTGAACAAAAACAAGGATTTCTAGAATATCTTGCAGGAAAGCAACAACGGCACTTTCCGGTAAAGACTGACCTGGAATCAGTTCTTGTTGTAAATCATGTCCTGGAATATACTCTTGAACGAGATAAAACTCGTTATTTTCTTCAAAATGTGCCAACAAGCGCGGAATTTGGGGATGTTGTCCCAACTGACTGAGAACTTTTGCTTCATTATCGAATAAACGTCGGGCTAGATCGAGAATATCCGGAGTTTTGCGATAAGGTTGCAAATGCTTGACCACACATTGAGGCATTCCCGGAAATTGTTCGTCTCGGGCCAGAAAAGTATAACCAAATCCCCCTTCTCCCAAGGATTCTAAGAGACGATAGCGCCCGCAGAGTAAATCTTCTCGGGGAAGTTGAGTTTGGGGAATGGGGAGGGGATTTTGGGAGATCGGAAGGGTAGGGGTAAAGGTGAGGGTTGTCGATCGATCGATCGCGTTGGCTGTGGTGAGAGAAGTAGCATTTAGCCATTTCAAGGCTTCTGTGGCATTAGTATAGCGGCGATCGCCTTCCTCAGCGATGCTAGATTCGAGGAATTCGGCAAAGCGATCGCTAATTGTGAGGCGATCGCGCCAAGATAAGCGCTCATTTTTATCTCGCGGTAGGGCATTAGGAGATAATCCCGTTAAGGCTTGAATAGCCAGCATCCCCACCGCGTACACATCATAACTGGGGTCGGGTTTGCCTTGGGAGAATTGCGGGGCGTAACCCGAGGGGGCGATCGCGCCGCGAATACCGATTTTCCCTGCTGGGTTAATATCGAGAGTGCTAATTTGTTGAACATTACCAAAATCCACCAACACGAGTTGATTATCTTTCCTGCGACGTAGGAAACTATTGGGGTTAATGGCGCGGTGAATGAGTTGATGCTGATGAATAAAAGCTAAAATTGGCAAGATTTCTTGCAGGAGTAAAACCGTGCTTTCTTCGTCTAAAGGTTGTCCTTGTAGCGTGTTTGCCAGGCGATCGCCGTCGATATAGTCTTGGATGAGGTAAAAACTGCCATCCCTTTCAAAGCGATCGTAGAGTTCCGGAATTTGCGGATGTTCCCCCACTTCTGCGAGAATGCGAGTTTCCTTTTTGAAGAGATATCTGGCATATTTAACCAGTTGAGGATGGCGCGATCGCAGAGTCAGTTGACGCAAAATGCGACGAGGATTTCCAGGCAAACTGAGGTCTTCCGCCAAGTAAGTTTGGCTGAATCTTCCCGTGGAGAGATGGCGCGTAATGCCATATCGTTGGCCAAGGATAGTTCCCTGCATTTTGCGGAGATGGAGTAGAGATCGAGAAAGCACTGAGAAAGCAAGTTAGCAAAACTCCGCATTTCTTCTCTTATTTTGCCTCATTCCTCGACAATTCCCAGGGATTAAT
This sequence comes from Spirulina sp. 06S082, assembly GCF_034932145.1. Classification (NCBI taxonomy): domain Bacteria; kingdom Bacillati; phylum Cyanobacteriota; class Cyanophyceae; order Spirulinales; family Spirulinaceae; genus Spirulina; species Spirulina sp. 06S082. The sequence goes on from NZ_JAYGHV010000278.1 coordinate 30,240, forward strand.
GAGATTAATTTGGGTCTTAACTCTTTGCATAAGAGGTTTCTAGCCAATCAAATATTCTATCCATTTGTTCGAGGCTGATTAATCCATATTGCCAGAGAATCATGGGGAGGAGGCTAGGAGACTGTTCTCTATGGCGCAATGCTAAGTTGATAGAATCGCTAGGAAGGGCGAGTTCGTCCTGTAAGAAGTTAATAAAACGAGTGGCGATGGTAGATTTCATGGTTTTTCTAAAAAATGTGTTGATTAATAAAAGGGTTATCTTAAAATGGTTTTAAAGTTTTTTATCTCGAAAACCTATCCGAACAATTCTTAGTGTCCCTTAATTCTTCAACAAGTAGAGCGATCGATCCCGTCTATCTGGTGTGAATTCGATCTAATTTTGAGACGATCGCGATCGGGTAACGAGGGGATCGCGATCCCCGTTACTTAGCGATGGCGATCCCCGATTCTGTGCGATCGCGATCGCAGCCAAACTTATTAAATCTTAAGGAATACCCTTGACAAGGTGAAAAAATGGGTGTAGAAATGTAAACGAATGTGAAACGTTCATCTCCCCACCAAAAAATAACGCGACCAAACCAAATCGGTTTTAAGATTTTTCTGAACTCTGAAAGATTTAGCGCTAAAAGTGACGTGTGAAATAGCGCCCAACGTGGAGAGACGGAAGTAGGTGAATCGCCGAAGGAACGCACTGCATCCTTCTCAAATTAAAAATGTAGGACTATTATGTTTGCACCTCTAACGATTGGTTTATCGATTGCATTGATGGCAATCTATCTAAATTTCAGCAGCAATGAAGAGATCGTTAAAGTAACCGCCGCGATCGTCGCCCTGGTCTGCCTGTTGCTCAGTTTGGTGTTTTGCCCTTTAATGATTAAAATTCCCATTGTTGCGATCTTATTAATAAGTAATAAATTCAATCCGTTTAAATTTTTTACCCCTTCTTAACTTAAAATCCTAGAAAAAAATTCACGATATAAGGCAAACTGGGGATTTTTCTCTTGTTATCTTGCGATCGAGATGGTACACTCGATCCCAAATAGACAGAGGAAGAAATAATTCAAAATCAAAAAATGACGACAAAAATTCCTCAACAACGCTGGCATATTGCCTCAGAATCTCCAGAACAGATTGCAGATTTAGTGAAAGTTACGGGGCTATCTCCTCTTCTTGCACAAGTATTAATTCAGCGCGGCATTAAAACACCCGAACAGGCTCAATTTTATCTCAATCCGGAAACAGAACAGTTACCACTTCCCTTAGAAGAATTTCCCGATTTAAAAAAAAGCGTCGATCTCTTAGAAGAGGCCATTTCAGACGGCGAAAAAATCGCCATTTGCGGGGACTACGATGCCGATGGAATGACCAGTACCGCTCTATTATTACGCGCTCTGAGAGCTTTTGGTGCCAATGTCGATTATGCTATTCCCAGTCGCATGAAAGATGGTTATGGCATTAATGAGCGCATTGTCACAGAATTGGCCGAACAGGGAGTAGGGTTAATTCTGACAGTAGATAACGGCATTTCTGCTTACGATCCGATCGCCTTAGCTGTTGATTTGGGAATAAGCGTTATTATTACCGACCATCACGAAGTCCCAGAAAAAATCCCCCCCGCCGATGCTATTCTCAATCCTAAACTTATTCCTGAAAATTCTCCCTATCGCGGTTTAGCTGGGGTAGGAGTTGCTTATATTTTAGCGGTGACAACGGGGCAGCGTTTGGGTACTTTGCGCGGTTTAACCAATACTTTATTAGAATTGTTTACATTAGGAACAATTGCCGATCTTGCTCCTTTAACTGGAGTGAATCGACGCTGGTTAAAACGAGGTTTGAGAAAGTTGGCCAAATCAGAACTAGCAGGGGTACAAGCATTAATGGAATTATCGGGAGTTAAAGATGAAAAAAAGCCCGTTAAACCCGATGCGATCGGCTTTCGTCTGGGACCGAGAATTAATGCGGTGGGACGCATTAATGAACCAGAAATTGTGATTGAGTTATTAACCACAGATGATAAAGGTATTGCCTTAGAAAGAGCCATGCAATGCGAGGCCACTAATCGCCAACGTCAGCATCTTTGCGAACAAATTGAACTGGAAGCGATTCAACAGATTGAAGCAGGAAAAATTGATTATAAAAAAGATAGAGTTTTAGTTATATTTGGTGAAACTTGGCATCATGGTGTTATTGGTATTGTTGCCTCTCGTTTAGTCGAACGATATGGCGTGCCTGTATTTATTTGTACCAGTGAAACTGATAAGAAAATGATGCGCGGATCGGCACGGGGAATTCCTGAATTTAATGTTTTTGAAGCCTTAAATTACTGCCAAGATTTACTGGGAAAATTTGGCGGTCATCACGCAGCAGGAGGATTTAGTTTCGCCGCAGAAAATTTTTCCGACTTCCAGAAAAAATTAAGTGAATTTGCCTGTCAATGTTTGCAAATAGAACATTTAAAACCATTAGTTAATGTGGACACTTTAGCCAATTTAGATTGCGTGACCGCATATTTCTACGAACAAATCGAAAGTTTGCAACCTTGGGGAATTGGCAATGCAACCCCAGTATTTTGGACTCCTAATGTTCGTCTTTTGGATCAGCAAACTTTGCGAGGGAATCATCTTAAATTAACTTTGGGGCAGAAAATTGCGGGAAAAATGTACCAAATTAAGGCGATCGCCTGGCGTTGGGGAGAATATTATCCCTTACCCAAGACTCTCGATATTGCCTATAAATTGAAGGAAAATACCTTTAATGGTGCAACTAATATTGAACTAGAAATTGTTGGGGTAAGACCTGCAACCCAAACCCAGGAAGAATCTCAAAATGAGGTTCAAAATATCCCAAGTAATCCTGAAATACCTAAAAATAGCATTACAAAAGCTAAATTTGTTTATAAAAATCGTTCTTTTAATTGTAGTTTTTGGAGTTCTCTCAATGAACTGCGAATTAAAAACGATCGCGGTGAAGTTTTAGTTTTAACCCCCGGTGCAAAAACAGCACTTTTAGGGAAAACGCGAGATACAGCAAAAGAACTTGACATGAGCAACCCTTATTTATTAGGATTAGTTAAAGCTGCACTGGATGTATTAAAAATATCTGAAAATAAGGCAGCAAATGTAGGTTGATTCGATCGCATATCTCAAACCGCGCGAATAACTTGCAAGACACGATCCAAATCTTCCCATTCTCCCACGATACGACGCACTGGATGCGGCCAAGCGCGGACTAAAGTGGGGATAGCCGAAACATGATTAATCTCCGCTTGTTCGGGATGCTTAAAAATGTCGATCACTTTGAGAGTATAGGGAGAATGCAAGCGATTTTCTAAAAGTTGATGGAGGATTTGTAATGTTTTTTCCGTCGCCATTGTATTTCCTGATACAAATAAGCGCAATACATAATTGACACTCGTATCTGTTAAAGCGATCGCCTCTTTTTCTGTCTCATTACTCTCATTATTCCTCTCTTGCAGGCGATCGTAAGCAACAACAAGGTCATGTTCTTGCCAAAGTTGAGGAAAGCGATCGCGGTAACTCTCAATAATCAGTGGTTCGCAGGTTTCTTCCTTCCAAGCAACCCTTTTCCAGTTGACCCCTTGAAGGCCAAAAACAGTATCGAGTAATGTCCGATAACGCATCACAGCAGGATAAGCCTCGGCGATGGTTTGCACTTGTTGACTTTCAGGATCGAACCAGCGATCGACCGTTGCAGTATAAGTTGGAACGAGGAAATGAGGGGGTTCGGACAATCCCAATAATTCCTGCAAGCCAACGCAGAGATGAGTATGCCATTTGCCTTGTTTGCTGGGATCGATCGCATAGATCAAATCCCCTCCAGGTGTAAATAAAGCAATGCCTTTAAACAGTTTTGACAAATTAGTTCTTTGTTGTTAGTTATTAGGTATGGATTAAAGAAAAAAGAATGAAGAAAGAACAATTTTATGATTTATCCTTCCTCATTCAGCATTTAGCATTCCCCATTAAATTCGACCGCGTAACATTTGTGCCATTTCATTCGGAGTGGGAGATTTTTCTAGGGCTGTTTCTTCAGTAATGCGACCTTCTTCATAAAGAAAATAAAGCGCTTTATTCATTGTCGTCATGCCATCATATTCACTTTGCATCATTAGTTCGTGCATCTCTTCATACTGTCCCTTACTAATATATTCCTTCATTGTTTCTGTATTAATGAGAATATCGTGAAAGGCGGCTCGTTTACCATCTGTTGTTCGACACAAACCTTGAGCAATAATTGCCACAAGAGATTCCGCCAAAGCAATTCGCATAGAATGCTGTTCTTCTGCCGAATAAAGATTGAGAATCCGTTCAATGGTTTTAACCGCACTGTTTGTATGGAGAGTTCCCATCACTAAGTGACCAGTTTGTGCCGCTTTCAGAGCAGTATTCACCGTGCCGCGATCGCGCATTTCCCCCACCAGAATCAAATCCGGATCTTCCCGCAACGCTGCTTTGAGGGCATTATCAAAAAGGAGAGTATGGGTGCCGACTTCCCGATGTTTAACCAAGGATTTACGGCTTTTGTGAATGAATTCAATCGGATCCTCAATAGTAATAATATGCTTGGCGTGTTCCTTATTGATATAGTCGATCATCGCCGCCATTGTCGTTGACTTTCCCGATCCCGTTGGACCCGTCACTAAAACCAAACCTTTGTGAGCATCAGAAATATCTCGCAGAACTTCCGGCGCTCGCAATTGTTCCATCGTCAATATTTTAAGCGGAATTAAGCGCATGACGATCGAGGGACCCGTGAGGCTATCAAAAACATTGATCCGCACCCGTGCAAAGTCATATTGTGTTGCCGTATCGAGTTCTTTGGTGTCCTTAAACTGTTGAATTTCTTGTTCGCTGACAATTTCAGCCATCCAACTCCAAAAAGTAGGCTCGTCGGTGATGGGATAATCTTCAAGAATCATCATTTCACCGCGATCGCGCACCCGAGGCTTTTCTCCCACCCCCAAATGAATATCCGAATAGCCGTCGTCATTGGCTTTATTGATCACTTCCTCCATACTGGGTTGCCCTGGAGGCCGTTGCGGTCCTTTGGGTTGCGCCTGTTGGGTTGCGCGAGGCGGTGTCCCGCCAGAACGAGGAGGGGCGGAGGGTCTGGCGGACATTTGTTGGGTAGCGTCACTGGGGGCGGGGGGTCTAGTAGCGGGAGGCCGTCCTGGAGGGGCAGGGGGACGGCGAGGAGGGGCAGGGGGACGAGATTGGGTCATCGTTCAACAACTCCGAGTTGAGGTGGTAGAAGGATTATTCCCCATCATAATCTTTGATATTGCATTCCGGGTAATTGTGTTACTAATCCCTGTAATTCCAGTTCCAATAAAGCACCGGATACTTCTCCTGGAGGAAGCCCGCAATCCTGCACGATCGCATCAAAGGGAGTCGGTTGGGGGGTAATACTATCCCAGATTTGTTTGAGTTTGGGGGGGAGATCCGGGGGGGATTTTTGCCCCTTGGCATCTAATTGAGGAATGGTCCCCAGCATTTCTAGGAGTTCTTTTTCTCCTAAAATGAGGTGCGCCCCTTGGTTGGCTAAATGCAAACAACCCGAGGATTGAGGGCTATCAAGGGAGCCTGGTAAAGTATAGACATCCCGCCCAAATTCGTTGGCGTAACGGGAGGTAATTAAGGCACCCGATCGCCTTGCTGCTTCCATCACTAAAATGGCGCGACTGACTCCGGCGATGATACGGTTGCGCGGGGGAAAGTTTTTCCCTTCTGGGGGAGTACCTGGGGGATAATCGCTGAGAATTAATCCTTGTTCGCACAGTCGGTGATAGAGGTGGGTATTGCTGCGGGGGTAGATGACATCAATGCCAGTGCCTAAGACGGCGATGGTTTTTCCTCCTGCGGCTAAACAGGTTTGATGCGCTTCCGTGTCGATCCCCGCAGCCATACCCGAGGCGATCGCGAATCCGTGTTGGGTTAAAGCGCGACTAATTCTCTGGGTCCATTTTTTCCCGTATGCAGTAGCGTTACGGGTTCCAACGATGGCGATCGCTGCCTGGCGATTGGCGAGGAGATCCCCTTGTCCGCGATAATATAACACCGGGGGAGGACTAGGAATTTCTAGCAATAAAGAAGGATAGTTCGTATCGGCAGGAGTCCAAAATGTAAACCCTTTGGCAAGATATTTTTCTAATAATTCCTCGGGCTGGATGCGCGATCGCCCCGAGGCGATCGCGCTACTGGATTTTTCACCCAAGCCATCTATCTCCCAAAATGCTTGTCTGGGAGCATTCCAGGCTTCTTCCATACTGCTGAAATGTTCTCGAATGCGTTTGAGGGTAACGGGACCCACTCCCGAAATTTGCGACCAAGCCAGCCAATAAGCACGTTCTTGCTCCAACTCTTTTGACTCCTTTCTGAGAAACTTTAGAAAAAATTTTGTTTTTCAATTGAGAATTAGTTTCATTAAGCGTACAATAGGAAATCGCGATACCGAATAACTATTGGAGAAAACGCTCATGACCGCTAAAACCCGCACTTTATTATCCCTTGCCACTGGACTCAGTTTACTGATCGCAGCCGGATGCAGCAGCAATCAGCCTGGGAATACAGAAGCATCTAACACAGAAAGCGAGCCTAGTCAAGCAGGAGAAATAAATCTTTACTCTGCTCGTCACTATGATAGTGATGATGCCTTGTATGAAAACTTCACAAAAGAAACAGGAATCAAAATCAATCTCATTGAAGGGAAAGAAAGTGACTTAATTGAGCGAATTAAAAATGAGGGAGATAATAGCCCTGTAGATGTATTCATTACGGTTGATGTTGGTAATTTGTGGAAAGCGCAAGAAGAAGGAATTTTACAACCTATTTCTTCCGATATTTTAGAAAAAAATATCCCAGAAAATTTACGAGAAGATGAGGGCTATTGGTTTGGGTTAACAAAACGAGCAAGACTAATTGTTTATAACAAAGATAAAGTTAAAGCAGAAGACTTATCTACTTATGAGAATTTAGCTACCCCAGAATGGAAAGGAAGGATTTGTATTCGCAGTTCTAGCAATATCTATAATCAATCCCTTGTTGCCTCAAAAATTGAAGAATTAGGAGAAGAAAAAGCCGAAGAATGGGTGAAAGGAGTCGTCAATAATTTTGCCCGAGAACCGGAAGGAAACGATACATCTCAGATTGAAGCTGTCGCTTCTGGAGAATGCGATGTTGCTCTCGTAAATAGTTACTATGTTGCTCGTTTAATGCGTTCTGATGATGCCAAAAAGAAAGAAATTGCGGCAAAGATTGGTGTATTTTTCCCGAATCAAGAATCTGGAGGGACTCATATTAATATTAGCGGTGCAGGAGTAACAATTAATGCTCCTCATAAAGAAAAGGCGATCGCCTTTATTGAATATCTGACTTCTCCAGAAGCCCAAGAAATCTTTGCCGATGGAAACAACGAATATCCTGTTGTTTCAGGTGTCTCTGAAAATGAAACTGTGAAAGCATTAGGCAATTTTAAAGAATCAGAACTTGATGTAGAAAGTTATGGTGAAAAGAATGCCGATGCTGTCAAAGTAATGGATCGCGGGGGTTGGAAATAACTTGCTTTATCGTTAGGGTGGTTATTGCTCACCC
>NZ_JAYGHV010000279.1:0-36977 GCF_034932145.1 Spirulina sp. 06S082
TTGTAGCATTCGCCACATTACTTCCACGTAATCTCCGGCATAGCCCCAATCTCGTTTAGCATCTAAGTTTCCCATTTCTAAAATATTGCTATACCCTAGTTTAATTGACGCAGCCGTGAGGGTGATTTTACGGGTCACAAAGGAAGGGGGACGGCGCGGGGATTCGTGATTGTACAAAATGCCACTACAAGCAAACAAATTGTAGCGCTCTCGATGATGCACCATTGTCCAATGAGCGTGCAGTTTAGCCGCCGCATAGGGATTTTTGGGGCGAAAGGGGGTATTTTCATCTTGGGGGGATTCTGCGACGGTTCCGAACATTTCCGAACTACTTGCTTGATAGAAACGAGTGCGATCGGACAGGCCAACTTGCCTAACGGCTGCTAATAAGCGAGTGGCGGTACCGGTAATTAAATCTAGGGTACCGAGAGGATCGTTCCAAGAGTGGGGAACAAAACTGGGGGCGGCTAAATTATAGATTTCATCGGGTTGTAGTTCTGCAACGACTTCTCGCAAGATTTGTGCATCTGTGAGATCGACCGCGCGAAATTCTACTTTTTCCGCCAGTTCATCAAGTTTCGCCATACTGCTGCGACGTTCGGGAGGAATGAGTCCGACAACGCGATATCCTTTACTCAACAGCAAGCGACTGAGATAATAGCCATCTTGACCCGTAATCCCTGTAATCAGGGCTGTTTTTGTCATTTGTCAGTTATCGATTATCAATTCTTAATTATCAGTTATTAATTATCAATTATCAATATGTTTGGCAACTCGATCTTTTGCTAGGAGATATTGTGATGGCGATCGCACTTCAGCGATGTTGGGCGATCGCAAAATTTTGCAATAAATTTGCCGGAGAAGAAAAAGATCGCTTATTCTAGAAATAGTATAGGAATCAGGGTGCGGATTACGATGATTAATTTATTAGTACAGTCTGCTTTTCAGACCGGGTGCGTGAGTGTGGCCTCCGAGGCACTCTTGCGCCAACTTCTTAAGCAGCATATCATTCAGCCTTCGGATTTAACTGCGTTGGATGCTCTCGATCGCGCTGTTACCACCGGACGCATTCGGCGAGAAGGGTTGGGAGATTGGCTGGCGATCGCGAGTAATATGACTCTCGCAGTTATTTAATTTCCCGATTCACTGGGAATAATATTTTTTCACAAGGAAAGGAAAAGCAATATTCTTTTCCTTTCCTTTTTTTTGTTGTTTTAGCAATATCGCACAGACTGCTCTAAGGGCAAAGGTTCTCCTGTTTCCGCATTGGTATTTTGACAGGCGAACATTGTATGTGCAGGGATTTTTTCAAATAAAATATCATTTTCCGATCGCATGAGAATATACCCGCGCAACTCTTTGATGGGTAGTTCGGTAATTTCGTCAATTTCCGATGTGAACGATCGCAGGACTAAGGATGCAGAAGGATTGCAACCATTGAGAATTTTGGCCATGAAAAATTCTCTCATTCCTATTTGGTAGCCATATTGGACGCGATCTCCTTGACGTTTTAAATCAATTACGAATGGGGTATCATTACTATCCAAAAATGTGGCAATCGCGCTACTTGAGCAATGTTCTTCAATACTCTCTAGTAGGTTTTGCAATCCTGGTGTCTTCATGATGAATTTTTATGGGTTTGGGTTAAATATTAAACTATCTGAACTGTGCCAACCGATATAAACAAATGCTCCTATTGAGAACTCACTCAATTCTGAATTTAAGTCTAGATCGGTTTGTCGAATTCTCAGGATATCTCCTGTCGCGATCGCGCTAACGATAATCTGAAGATGAGTCCCCAAATAAGTAATTTGTTGAATGCGTCCAGGGTAACAGTTTTCACAATCAGCAATAGGTTCTCCTCTAATTTTAATCTTTTCTGGCCGAATACTGAGAATAATTTTATCTTTTGCCTGAATTTCTTGGTTTCCCAGAGAGAGTTTACTTGCTTTACTGGTCAGCACTAATCCCCTCTCTGTCACTATATTTCCCTCTTCATTTAAGCAGCCGTGCAGTAAATTAGTTTCTCCAATAAAATCGGCGACGAAGGCTGTTTGAGGGCGTTGGTAAATGTCTCTCGGGGAACCTATTTGTTCGAGATTCCCCTGTTGGATGATGGCGATGCGATCGGCTAAAGAAAGCGCTTCTTCGCGATCGTGCGTTACCATGAGAAAGGTGAGTCCCATCTCTCGATGCAGTCGCGCTAATTCTAATTGCATTTCTTTCCGCAATTTTAAATCTAATGCACCCAAGGGTTCATCTAATAATAAAACGGCGGGTCTATCGATCAAAGCACGGGCTAAAGCAACTCGTTGTTTTTGTCCCCCGGAAAGGCGATCGGGATACCTCTGAGCAAATTCTGTTAGTTTGACTTGTTTTAATGCTTGTTGAACTCGCGTTTCACGTTCGTTTTTAGGACATTTTTTCAGTTTTAAACTAAAGGCAATATTTTCGCGGACGGTTAAATGATTAAAGAGAGCATAACTTTGAAAAACCGTATTAACTGGGCGACGATATGGGGGAATTTTGTTCATTAATTGTCCTCGGATCCAAACTTCCCCAGAGGAGGGACTTTCAAACCCGGCGATCGCTCTTAAGATCGTCGTTTTTCCACACCCTGAAGGACCCAGCAAACAAAAAAATTCGCCTTTCTTAATCTTTAAGTTAATCTCTTTGACAACAGTTTCACTATCAAAGATTTGGGAAAAGTGGCGCAATTCAACATCTGGATGCTGAGTATCGAGTTTTGTTGTCATCTCGAAATAAGCAATACTATCATTAATATATCATTAATAATCGCTCCTTCCCAAATTTTTATTCATTATCAGCGCGATCGCGTTTATCGTCACACCGCCGGGGATTGGAAATCCCCGTCTCATACAAAAAGCACCGCCGGGGATTGGAAATCCCCGTCTCATACAAAAAGTCCATTGAAATGGACTACTCTTTTATCGTGAATTTGTCATCAATTGATGCTTTTCTGGGAAACGCGATCGCACCCCTCCCTAATCCATTTTAATGGATTTTTTTTATGAGACAGGGATTTTTAATCCCTGGCGGATCCTGATTTAAACCTTTGGTTTTCAACTAATCCTATTTAAACCCATCGGTAGTAAACCGTTGGTGGGCTACCGATCGCCACGAAAAAGCTACTGTAGTTCTTTTAATTTAGCTTTAGCAAATTCAATCAGTTCTTGTGCTTCAGAAGAAACTGTTGTTCCAGGTTGAACTTTTTGTAGTTCGTTGATAATTCCTTGAATTATGGCTGCGGTTTGGGGACGATTAACGCGATCGGCATTATCTGGGGTAGAAGCGAGAAGATTTTGAATTTGATTTTTTGCTCTTTCAATGGCTTGTACTGATGCTTGTTCTTCTTCTTGTTTCAGTTTAACTTGCGACAAATTAACACGATATTCGGCGATTTTGGTTTGTGCTTGAATATAGCTGGCTTTATCTTGAGGATCGACTTTTTCCAATTGCGCGATCGCCTCTTCCCAAAAGCCGGTAATTTGTTGCCATTTTGCCGCCGAATGGGGAGGATTTTGACTCATTTTAGCAGCTTGCCAGGCAAATTGTTTGGCGACATCGAGAAAAGTTCCTGCCTTTTCGACTGTCTCGAATTTACCGACATTTTTCTCAAAATCTTCGCGATAAAAATTGAATTTTTGTTGTGCTTGTTTGCCTGCAAAAGTTGTAGGAGGAATGAGAGAAATAGTTTGTAGTGCAGTTTGCCAGGAGGCGATCGCGTTTTCTTTCTCCGTTGCGGTTGTAGTTAAATACTTTTGTTTTGCTTGTTCGAGAGTAGTTTCTGTTTCTTGAAGTTGAGTTAAAGCATTTTTTTCTTGAAAAACCTTTGCTTCTGCACGTCCGATCGCCTTTCTTGCTGTTTCAAACTCATCCAAGGTAAATCGCCAACTACAGCTAAAAAAGGTACAATAACGCTGGGGTTCGTAACCTAAAAACCAAACCGGAAGAGCATCAAGATGTTTTTGAGACTGGCTAATTTTTTCTTCTCCTAAGAGGATATCAGAGCTACTGGTTGCTTGATTAATCAGTTGATCTGCTTGTTCGACTTTAGAAATTGCTCCGCGATAATTGCGATCCATATTAAAGAAACTAGGAAGCAATAAAAGCGGTGCTGTTTGAGCAATGGGACGACGAATAGGAGGATAAGGCAAATTAACCACCCAGAGAAGTCCCGTACAGACGACTAAACCTATTGTCCCCGATTTAATGATACCCAAGATTTTAGAGGGATGGTTGGCGCGATCGGCTGCATCGATCGCTTTACTGCTAAAGTCTGGGAACATATCCATAACCGTTGCTCGTAATTCCTCTTTACTCACCGGAGAACCCGACTGTAGCCTCAGTTTTTCCAAGCGTTTGAGAACAATGCCATATTGTACATCACCCTGCGATCGCGAGGCACAACGTTTGGCTTCTTCTGCGAGAATCTTAAAAGCACGATTATTAAGACGCATAATATAGCTATCAACTATCAATTATCAACTATCATCTATCATCTATCATTTTGCCTCTTTTGTGGGAGGAAAGGAATGCTCGAAACAAGAATTTTCAGAAAAATAGGAATTACGCAGCTAGGGAGCGAGACGCTCCCACTACTGTATTCTATTGTTATGGTAGGGCGGTAATGGTATCTTGCCCGCTAATGCGTAACTCCTAAAACAATGTGGAAAGCGATCGCGACACTCCTAGATCCGCTTATGTTCATATTCCCTTCTGTCGTCGTCGCTGCTATTATTGCGACTTCCCGGTTTCTGTGGTCGGCGATCGCCGTAATGGGACGAATTTCAGCGCGATCGCGGAATATGTAGATATTTTATGTCAAGAGATAGCAATAACCCCCCAAAGTCACGAAACCCTCAAAACTATCTTTTTTGGAGGGGGTACCCCTTCTTTACTTTCTGTCCCCCAATTAGAGCAAATTCTCGCCACTCTGAATCAATATTATGGCATTGCTTCGGATGCAGAGATTTCTATGGAAGTCGATCCGGGGACATTTAACCGAGAACAAATTCAAGGCTATCGCGATCTGGGAGTCAATCGTTTTAGTTTGGGAGTGCAGGCTTTTCAAGATGAACTTTTGCAACGATGCGGGCGATCGCATTCCGTCAAAGATATTTTTACCGCGATCGATCTCCTGCGTCAAATCGGGGTCAATAACCTCAGTTTAGACCTCATTTCCGGCTTACCCGAACAAACCCTCGAACAATGGCAATTTTCCCTTAATTCTGCTTGCGATCTGTCCCCAGAACATCTCTCCTGTTACGATTTAGTTCTCGAACCCGTGACGGCTTTCGGTAAACAATTTCAACCTGGGGAAAATCCTCTCCCTAGCGATGAAAATGCCGCACAAATGTATCGCATGGCAGAGAAAACTTTAACCGAAAATGGCTTAGAACATTACGAAATTTCTAACTATGGGCGATCGGGATATCAATGCCGTCATAATCGCATTTATTGGGAAAATTGCCCTTATTATGGATTTGGTATGGGTGCCGCTAGTTATTGGCAAAATTGGCGTTTTACACGCCCTCGTACCCGCCGGGAATACTATGCTTGGGTGCAAAATGGTGCTAAAATTGATGCCTCGGAACTATCAGCACGAGATATTCTCCTGGAAACTTTGATGTTAGGATTGCGTTTGGCAGATGGGGTAAAATTAGAGCAGTTCTCGCCAGAAGTTAGACGACAAATTGCGATCGCGATCGCGCCATATTCTCAAAAAGGTTGGATTATTGCCCTTGATTCTCAAAATCAGTCTGTTCCTTTGTCCAATAATTATATTAGTTCCGATCGCAAAATATTAAAGTTAACCGATCCCGAAGGTTTTCTCTTTTCTAACACTGTTTTAACGTCCTTATTTAAACAATTTGATCTTGATAATTAATCATTGATTATGATTCCTCGAGAATTAGAACGAGAAATTTTTGAACTCCGCGCTTGTAACTTCACACCCCGGCAAATTGCCCGTTATTTGGGAATGCGGGTTGCAGATGTCAAGGCAGCGATCGCCTTGCGAGGAGAACCCGCGATCGCACCCTTAAAAACGCCTCAAGAACTGCCTCCGGTGGCCAAATGTTGGGTTAATTTCAAGTGTGCGAAACGTCTTTTAGATAATATTGAGAACGATGAAGAAATAGCGAGTTGTTTGGGCTTAGTTGTAGTGGCTCGATTTCAAGATTACCATCGTTTACTTGTTTGTACTTATCTAATTGATTATCTCTGTTTAGGGTTAAAAGATACAATGGGAGTGAGAGTCGTCGATAAAGATCGCTACGGTTATTTTTTGCATAATTCTTACCTTCCTTTCCCAGAAGGTTATCAAGAGATTAGTTTAGAAGAAGCGCAGGCGATCGTTCTCGGTTCTATCTATTATGCTGCCCGTTTGGGATTTGATCCCCACCCAGATTTTGACATAACGCGAGACCATTTGGGACAGTGGGATACTATTCTCCCACTTCAATTTGGCCGCAAAGGTAAGCCTCTTTATATTAACGGACCCTACGATAATGCAAGAGAAGTCATCAAGATTTTAGAGGAAAATATTGGTCGAGGAAATTTTGATTATATTCTGGGAATTGGCTAAAATAGAGAGGTCTTATTAATGGAAAACAAAAATTTTGTTATAATAAAATTTCTAAGTCTTTGCGAGTGGCTGGAATTTCAATAATGAAGGTTGTTCCTTGCTCCGATGATTCATAGTCTAAACTTCCTTTATGTTTGTCTACAATAATTTGATAGCTAATTGATAATCCTAATCCTCTCGCTTTGCCTACGGGTTTTGTGGTAAAAAATGGCTCGAATAAACGCGATCGCGCTTCTTCGGAAATGCCGATTCCATTATCTTTAATAATAATTTGAATGCGATCGCCTTCTTCACTTTCCTTCTTTTTAATTTCCAGCCAAATTGTCGGTTCGTGTTGCTCTGGTGCTGCTTCCAAAGCATCAATTGCATTATTCAGTAAGTGTAAAAAAACTTGATTTAACTCTTTGGCAAAACAAATAATTTTAGGAATATCGTGATATTTTTTAACAATATGAATTGGAGTCGCTTTTCTCGCTTCGAGATTATTTTGTTCGAGATTATGTTGTTTGAGACGATGTTCTAAAACCTGTAATGTACTATCTAATTCTCGACTAATCTCCACCGTTTTAATATCTGCTTCATCAAGATGGGAAAAAATTCGCAAAGCGAGGACAATGGAACGAATACGATCTGCTCCAGTGTACATAGATTTCATCAAGTTTGTTAAATCAGATTTGATGAATTCAAAATCTTCCAGAGGATTTTCTGGATTATCAATAGCAGCAGGATATTGTTTTTGGTAAAAAGAAATTGTATCTAATAAGTTTTCAATATACTCATTGGCAGGAATTAAATTACTATAAATAAAACTAATCGGGTTATTAATTTCGTGGGCGACTCCCGCAACTAAACTGGCTAAACCTGACATTTTTTCTTGCTGTACCAGTTGAGATTGAGTTACTTTCAACTTTAGTAAAGTATCTTGCAATTCCTGATTGCGATCGCGCAGTTCTTCATTGAGTTGTCGTAGCTGTAACTGATGTTTAACTCGTGCTAAAACTTCTTCAAAAGCAAAAGGTTTGGTAATATAGTCAGTTCCTCCCACTTGAAAAGCCTTGACTTTATCAAGGGTTTCATTTAAGGCGCTTATAAAAATAACGGGGGTATTATGGTTCTTTTCCTCCATTCTCAATTTTTCACACACTTCATAGCCATTGATATCCGGCATATTAACATCAAGCAAAATTAAATCCGGAATCATTGTTTGAATGGCAAGGAGCGCCATTTTACCATTAATCGCTTTGCGGACATTATAGCCCTGTTCTTGCAGCATATCTGAGAGCAAGCGAAGATTGGCAGGAGTATCATCAACGATTAAAATATCAGCAGGAGCATTTTTTTGGGGATCGGCCATGGCTTTAAGGGGGACAATTCTTAGATTTCTATACTATTGATGAAAGGGCATAAAAAAGAATAAGTTTTATGAGTTCTCCCAATCTCCATCCAGTTGTTGGATTAAT
This sequence comes from Spirulina sp. 06S082, assembly GCF_034932145.1. Lineage (NCBI taxonomy): Bacteria > Bacillati > Cyanobacteriota > Cyanophyceae > Spirulinales > Spirulinaceae > Spirulina > Spirulina sp. 06S082. Next base: position 8,071 of record NZ_JAYGHV010000279.1, read on the forward strand.
GCCATAATGCGATCGAATCGGAAACCCATCGCCATTGTAGTCAGGTCTGAGGCAAGCATCACTTGTTCTGAGGGAATCTGTTCGATCAGTTGGCAAACGAGATCGTCACTGCCTTGGGCAGCCCCATGATATAAGTCTTTAATCCATTCTGGCGGCATCTGTGCGAGGGCATTGAGAGAAGATGGCGAATCATGGCTAAAATCTGAAGATGGGCGATCGCGGCTTTTGTTTTTTGCCTCTGCATAACGGTAGACTACCCCTAAATGTTCGCTCATTTTCTGCAATAATTCCCCTTCTCGAAAAGGCTTGCGAACAAAACCGTCAAATCCCAAGGTGAGAACATTATTTCGGGTTTCCTCAAAAGCACTGGCGGTTAGAGCAATAATAGGAATAGTTGGAAGTTGAGGATTTTCTCGCTCCTTTTGGCGGATTGCTAGTACGGCTTCGTAGCCATCCATTTCTGGCATTTGTAAATCCATCCAAATTAAGTCAGGTTGCCAAGATTCCCACAAGGCGATCGCTTCTCTGCCATTTTGGGCTTTCTCAACAGCAAAACCGAGGCGATCGAGCAAATCGACTAAAAGCAAACGATTGGCTGCATTATCTTCCACGACTAAAATGCGGTAGATGGGTTGGTCTGCAGCCAAGCCAATAATCTGGCCTTTATTGTTCTCTTCTGCCTCAACGGACTCCCATTCAACTGGGACGACTTGTATGGTAAAGCTAAACTTAGAACCTTGACCAACACTACTTTCAACCTCTATGCAACCTCCCATTAATTCGACGAACTTCTGACTGATGGGCAACCCTAAACCCGTACCTTGCTGGGAGGCAATCCCTGTTTTTGTTTGCTCGAAGGCTTTAAATAATTTATCTCGTTCTTCTGGGGCAATTCCATGTCCTGTATCTTCTACTGCAAAATGAAGCAGTTTAACCCCCTTCTGAGTCAGGGCGATCGCCGCCTGTTGCTTCGCTAAAGAGACTCGTAAGCTCGCAGAACCGGTTTGAGTAAACTTAATGGCATTACCCAACAAATTAATCAAAACTTGACGCAATTTGCTCTCATCAGCGCGAATGTATCGCGGTATATCTGCATCGCGTTGGAAATTCAGATCGATATTTTTAGAGGTGGCTTTCAGTGTTAGCATTTGCTGCAAATTATCGAGGAGGCTATACAAGTCGAAATCGCTTTCTTGCAGTATGGTGCGTCCCGCCTCGATTTTTGACATTTCCAGGATGTCATTAATCAGCGTCAGCAAATGTTCCCCCGAACGATTGATCGTATCAATGTATTGTTCGTGTTTTTCTGTTAAAGAGCGATCGCCACTCATCAATTGACTAAAGCCTAAAATTGCATTGAGGGGAGTCCGCAGTTCGTGGCTCATATTGGCCAGAAATTCGCTCTTGGCACGATTAGCAGTATCGGCAATCTCTTTCGCTTCGGCGAGTTCTTTGGCTTGTCGTTGGATTTGCTCGAATAATTCTGCCTGGTGAACCGCAACCCCTAATTGATTGCCCGTCTCGGACAGAATTTTAACTTCTGCTTCTTGCCAATGACGGGGGGCGGAATTTTGGTAAGCGCATAATAACCCCCATAATTTTTTCTGAGCAAAGATCGGCACGATCAGATAAGAGCGAGCCTGGATTTTGTGCAAAAGTTCTAGATAGCATTCGTTAAACCCAGCCACTTCGATGTCGGTAACGCGACTATAAGCAATCGTGCGATAAAATATGCCCCCTTGAGTCTCTTGCAGGTAAGTATCCTCCAGAAAAGGACTGTCGGTTTTTAACTGGCAGTTGTCGGCATCGGCGGTGTTTTGTAGGGTTGTCAAAAGTTCTTGAGATGGTGATAATAGTTGTTTCCAGCCTCGGGCAACGGATTCGGAAACGACTTCCCCACTCCAGTCTGGGGCAAAGCGATACACGAGAAGGCGATCGCAGTTCAGGGCGAGGCGCAGTTCTTTCGTGGTGGTGTCAAATATTTCCCGCACATCTAGGGTTTGCCGCATTTTTTGCAGAACGTGGATGATAGTTTTTTCCCGTTCTGCGACTTGTTGTAGTGTGATATTAACTGTCTTGAGGTCGGCGGTGCGTTCTATCACTCGTGCTTCTAACTCGGCTTTAGTGCGGGCAAGGTCTTGGGTTGCTCTCTGGCGTAGCAATTCAGCCGAAGCTCTGGCGGCGAACACTTGCACGATCCCCTGGGTGCGATCGTCGGCAAAGAGGGGTTGGGAGTGAATAATGCACAAATTCCCGATCGCCTTTTGTTCTTCGTCGAGAAGGGGTACGCCTAAATAACTCACGGCGTTCATTTGTTGCAGCGATCGCGCTTCAGGAAATAATTCTTGTAATTTATCGGGATAATAGTAGGGCTTGGCTGCTTCGGTGACGGCTTGCCAAGGGGTTTCTCCTAGGGCGTACTCAAAATTATCCACCAATCCTTCCCCTACTTGAGAAGCGAGGGCGTGTAATTGGCGATCGACAATCTCTGCGATCGCCACGCAATGGACATTCAGTGCCGCCGCTAAATGATGGACCAGTGCGGGAAAGAATTCTTCTCCGGTAACGGCGGCGGTTCCGGTGACAATACTTCGTAAAATCTCTTCCGTGCTTTGGCGTTCGCGAATTTCTTGTTGCAGTTCTTGATTAATTTTTTCCAGTTCTTCTGGGGTTTTGAGTGCCAAAAATTGAGGCAGGAGAACCATCATTTGGGCGGCGGTGATACAAGAAACAAGAGCAGTAATGGCTTGTTCGACTCCGGATAGCCAATAGGCAGGATGCCACAATGTCCATATTTCTAAGAGATGTCCCGTGCCGCAAAGAATAATAAATGCACCAAAAAGCAGGAAAACCCCCATAAAAGGTACGTCACTACGCCTACTCACAAAATAGATAAGCATCGCTGGAATTGAAAAATAGGCGATCGCAATAAATAAATCACTCGTTACGTGCAGCCAAATCAAGGAAGTTTGCCACAAATAACAAGAACCGTGGGGCATATATTGACTCGGGGATAAAATATTCTCTACGAAGTTCCACATTTGTTTTTATTTAGGTTTTTGGAGAAAAACTTTGATTATATTTGGGGAATCGGTTAAGATAGGAAACTGTTTGAGTTTAGCAAATCTACAGGAGCGATCGCAATGACAGAAGTGATGGACAAACAAACCCTCAAAGAACGAATTGAAGCGGTTCAAGGCAAGCGCGAATTTCTGCTCAATTTACTCGAACAACCCGATTTAGGAACGTTGCGCCTCGATGTCAATCAGGCATTAGAAGAATTAGATGAGTTGGTTGAAGAAGCTGACGAAGTTTTTCCGGAGTGAACAAATACTCGAAACTCGATCGTTAATTCATCATTATTGCAAACTATAAACTATGATTATTAAAACACCGGATTGGGTCAAAAATGCGGTTTTTTATCAAATCTTTCCCGATCGCTTTGCTAAGGGGAAAAACAACACCTCTAAGCAAAAGTTTAATCCTATCCTGCAACCTTGGCAAGCAAAACCAACATTAGACGGTTATAAAGGTGGCGATCTATGGGGAGTTATTGAACGTCTCGATTATTTGCAAGATTTAGGCATTAATGCTCTCTATTTTACCCCTATTTTTCAATCCGCAAGCAATCACCGCTATCACCCCCACGATTACTATAAAATCGACCCGATGTTAGGGGGAAATGAAGCCTTTACTGCCCTTAGAGAAGCAACCCGCGATCGCAATATCAAAATTGTTCTTGATGGTGTCTTCAATCATGCCAGCCGAGGCTTTTTCTTTTTTAATGATATTCTCGAACATGGAGATAAATCGCCCTGGTTAGATTGGTTTAAAGTCGAAGGTTGGCCGCTTTCAGCTTACGATGGCAGTAAGCCAGCAAATTATAAAAGTTGGGTCGATAATCGCTCTTTACCCCAATTCAATCACGATAATCCCGACGTGCGAGAATATATCATGCAGGTGGGAGAATATTGGCTACAACAAGGGATTGATGGCTGGCGTTTAGATGTTCCCGCAGAAGTCGAAACCCCTGGATTTTGGCAAGAGTTTCGCGATCGCGTTAAAGCAATTAATCCCGAGGCTTATATTGTGGGAGAAGTTTGGATTGATGCCCGAAAATGGCTCGATGGGACGCAATTTGATGCGGTGATGAATTACTTATTTGCCGTCCCTACTATTGCATTTACGGCAGGCGATCGCGTCGATAAAGAGCTATTAAATAACTCTGAATATTATCCCACTCCGGCGATCGATGCGGCTGAATATGCTCATAAAATACAGGAATTATTTGCGCTTTATGACTGGGAAATTCACCTCGCCCAACTCAACCTTCTCGATAGTCACGATACAGCACGATTATTAAGCATTGCTGGGGAAGATATTGACAGTTTAAAACTAGCGACATTGCTATTATTTACGTTTCCTGGTGCGCCTTGTATTTTTTATGGGGATGAAATTGGCTTAACAGGAGGCATCGATCCGGATAATCGCTGGGGTTTTCCCGAGGAAAAAGATTGGCATCAAGACTTATTAAAATTTCACAAAGAATTAATTGCTTTGCGCCATCAATATCCCGCTTTACGAACAGGAAATTATGAGACTATTTTAGCAGAAAAAATGGTTTACGGATTTAAACGAACTGGGGAAGATTCTGAATTACTGGTCTTGGTTAATTCCGGCTCAGAATCAGCCTCAGTTAACCTAGAGGTTGAAAAAACAAATTATCAACTGATTTATGGGGATGCAAAAATAATTAGAGGTGAGAATAATACATTAACATTAACTTTAAATTTACCTTCTAGGCAAGGTTGTATTTTGGGTTAGTGTATAAGATGAAATAAACTAATGTTTGCCCTGGATACGAACCCCTATTATGTCAAAGTCAAAAAAGAAGCAAAGTGGATGTGGATGTTCGAGTATTCCCTTTTCTGCGATAATCGTATTCTTAGGATTGGGCTATTTTTTATTCTCCCAGAGAGATCGTTTAGATATTGGTCGTTTTTTACCGAGTCAGTTACAAGCAAAAATTCCTTTTTTGAATATTTCTACCACTGAAGAGAAAATTTCTTCTCCAATCATTTCCCCCAGTTCAGTAAATACAAATAAAGTTCCTCCTCTTCCACTTCCGTCTCCAAGTTCAGCAAATACCAATAAAGCATCTTCGCTTCCAAGTCCAATCAATTCTCAACCCAAACCACAGCCAGATTTAGGACAAGAAACCCCCGCTACAACTCCATCATCTCAAAAACCTTGGAAGCAAAAAAATATTCGCGGTATTTATTTAAGTCGCTACCAAGTCACGAATAATGCTAACGAAGAAACCATTCGCCAACGAGTTCGTTACTATCGCGATCGCGGAATTAATACGATTATTCATGGCGTTTGGGGAAATATTTGTACGATGTATAAAAGTGAAGTTCTCGCAGAAAAATTTGGTTATAGTAGCTGCCCCAATCAGTTTCAAGACCGTTGGTTGGATTGGTTAATTGATGAAGCCCATAAACAAGGAATGGAAGTTCATGCTTACTTTGAAAAAGGGATTAAAATAGACAAAAATAGTCCTTTATTCGATCTCGCGATCGAGCGAAGATGGATTGTTGCTGGAGTGGACAAAACCCATAAAGGTGTCGATCATTATGTCCTCGATATTAGCATTCCCGAAGTCAGTAATTTTTTAACCGAGATTTTGGTGGAATTCGTGCAGAAATACCCCACTATTGATGCTGTTCAATGGGATGATTATCTTGGTTATCATGCAGAATTACCGGGTCAAGTCGATCGCACGGCTAAATTAACAGACTTTGTACAAAAGGCGATCGCTGAAATGAAAAAAGCCAACTCTGCTGTTAATTTTGATATTTGTCATCACAATCCTTATTGGGCGAAGAAATACTTTGCTGCTGACTGGAAAACATGGAATGTAGACCGTGTATTTATTCAGGTTTACGATACAGAGAATTTCAATGTTGAACTCAAATATGTAAAAGCTCAATATGGTATTTCTATTACCGAAAGACAATTCGATCGCCTAGAAGAATTAGTGAAAGACCCTCAAATCAAAAGTATTTTATTATTTCCTCTTTCTGGAAAACCAGAAGAAATGGCTGCTACTTTCGACAATCTAATGAAAAAGACAAACTGATTTAATCATATTCTACTTATCAATTTATCAATGAGGTAAAATACGAGGCGATCGCGCTTTCAAATTGCGTTGCTTTTCGGTAATTAAATCCTCAAATTGTTCAATTTTCACGCCCATTTCCTTGCCGCATTTTTCAGGGCTTCAAGGAAGCGATCGATATCTTCTTCATAACCGCAATTACAAGCAGCAACGGTAACACCTAAGACAGCATTTGCCTTAGCACAATCAATCAATTCTGTTCCTGTTAGTGTTGATTTTGCCATAAGTTTATCTCTTTATTTCCATAAAACAAAATATTCCGACTGCCACGCATCCCTCAATTGATAGAGTTTTTTCTCTCTCGTCTCTATCACGAGAAGGATGCAGAATTCTCGATCTAGAGAAATTGGAGGCTATTATCGCTTATAATTACGGGGGATCGTTAAAAATATGCAATGACTACAACTTGTCCCGAAATAATAAAAGCCAAACCTTTTTTAAAATGGGCTGGAGGAAAATCCCAGCTTATTCCTGAGATTCAATCTGTTTTATCTCTGAAATTCAATAACTATAACGATCCTTTCACTTACATTGAACCTTTCATCGGAGGCGGATCTGTACTATTTCATCTGTTTAAAACTTTCCCGAACTTAGAGAAAGCAATCATAAATGATATCAACACCGATCTAATAGTAGCATATCAAACAATTAAAACATATCCTCAACAATTGATAGATGCTTTACAAAATATTGAAAAAGAGTATTATGGTTTAAATAATATTGCTAAGAAAAATGAATTTTTCTTAGAAAGACGAAATCAATTTAATCAGAAAAACAGACATAATAATATCGATAATACTGTTTTGCTTATATTTCTTAATAAAACTTGTTTTAATGGATTGTATAGAGTAAATAGTAAAGGTTTATTTAATGTCCCTTTTGGAAAATATATCAAACCAAAGATTTGTGATGCAGAAACTATCTGGTCTGTTCATCAATGTCTACAAAAAACAACCATTTTAAATGGGGATTTTGAGCAGACATTACAATATGCAGATCAAAAGACTTTCTTTTATTTAGACCCACCTTATAAGCCCATTAAAACAACTTCTTCTTTTACTTCATATACAAAAGAGAATTTTGGCGACTCTGACCAACTCAGGCTCAAAGGGTTTTGTGATAAAATTAATGAAACAAATTGTAAATTTATTCAGAGTAATTCTGATGTAAGAAATTATGATGAAAAAAATAGCTTCTTTGATGAATTGTATAAAAAATACAATATTAATCGAGTTAAAGCTAGACGTAATATAAATTCAAAAGGAGCAAAAAGAGGCAAAATTGACGAGATTTTAATACACAACTTTTAATTTTTTAGGAGTAAAAACATGATGAATTATTGGCTCTTAAAGTCAGAACCTAGCGATTATAGTATTACCGATCTAGAACGCGATCGCGCAGCAATTTGGGATGGAGTCCGAAATTACCAAGCAAGAAACTTTCTCCGTCAAATGCGATCGGGCGATCGGGCATTTTTCTATTATTCCAATACCAAACCTCCTGGAATTGTAGGATTAGCAAAAGTCATTCGTGAAAATGTCATCGATCCCACACAATTTGACCCCAATGATAAACATTACGATCCCAAAGCAACCCCAGAAAATCCACGCTGGCAAACTGTAGAACTTGAATTTATCAAAACCTTTCCGCGATTTATTTCTCTTACTGAACTTAAGGAAAACTTCCTAGCAGATGAACTCCTTGTTGTCAAGCGAGGAAATCGATTATCTGTTATGCCTGTCCCTGAAACTGTCGCTAAAAAAATATTAGAATTAGTTGATGTTTCCTGATGATTGTTTGTTCATAAAACATCCATCAAGAATAAAAAGTATTAATGTGTTTGAAGCCAATTGAGTAAATCTTCAGAAGTAGTAAATTCCCAGATTGCATCCCCCAGAGTTTCTAGTTGTTGGGAATTCAAACTTTCGATTGAATTTATAGTTTCTAAATTTAATTCTCCAAAACGTCGCTGAAGTTGCCGTAATAATAAATTCCTTTCTCCTTCCAATTTTCCTTCTAATTTTCCTTCTAACCTTCCTTCTAACCTTCCTTCTAACCTTCCTTCTTCTAAACCCTCTTCTCGACCTTCTCTTTTCGCAAAAATCATTTCTCCTTGTCGATCTCGCAAGAACATTTCCTGTTTGTCTAATTTGTCTAGTTCTTCTACTGTCAAACTAGCTTTGTTGGCAATATTTAAGGCTTTATCAATCTGAGGAATCTGTTTCATATTGTCGGGAACGATTTCCAAATTGGGTGCTTCTTTGATAAAGTAAATCCATTTATCGGCAATTGTTTCTAATTCATCTAGCTTTTTCTTGAATTTTGGTAGTTCGACAAAAACCAGTTTTAATTCTTTTTCCTGATAAGAAATTTTTTCAGTTTCCTCTTTAAAGTGAAAACGAGTAATTACTTTCTGAGTATCTGCAAAAAGTTTAAAATCGGTAATGGTTAAGGCAATTACAGGATTGAGAAAAGAATAGCCTTGACCAGACTTGAGTTGATTGGTATAAGTTTTACACAAATTATAAACTACCCGTTTTTCAAAAGCCTCCACATTCCAAACCTGCATTTCAATAATCACGGTAATGCCATCGGCTAATATTGCTTTGACATCTAGATAACTATCTTTAAGATCGACAGTATTTCCCGCATTATAGGGATCGATAATTTCTAAATCTTGGATGATATCACGATCGCCATAAATCATGGCATTCAGAAAAGAGATGAGAATATCTTTACTGCCATCTGAGCCAAAGATTTTTTTAAAGGCAAAGTCGGTTTTAGGGCTAATAAATCTCATAATTCAAAATAATAAATAAAAAATCATTAAGTATTAATAAAATATGTTAACACATCGTATTCAATTCCTTTTAACTGGAGAAACTTAAATTTTTCCTTTTCTTCTGGTGATAAATAATCGGCCACGGTTGCCGATACTAAAATTTTACTCGGTGTTGCGGCTTCTTGAAGGCGAGAGGCAATATTTACCGAAGGACCGATCGCGGTATAGTCAGAACGGTGTTGACTGCCAAACATTCCCACCACAGCTTTACCTTGATGAATACCGCAGCGAAACTGCACTGGGGGGACATTATTGACCCCAATAATGCCCTGTTTCCTCCAGCGATCGTTTAACTCATCTAAGACCCGATACATCTCCTTTGCCGTCCCAATCGATCGCCGCACCTGTTCTTCTGGGGAAAGGTCTTGAGGAGCGCCAAACAGCGCGATTATCGCATCTCCCATAAACTTATCCACCGTGCCGCCATACTCAAAAACCACTTCTGTCATAACTTGGAGATATTCATTTAAAACCCGTGCAATTCCTTGGGATTCTAATTGATTTGATAACTTTGTAAAACCGACAATATCGCTAAATAAAATCGTGATCAAGCGCGGTTCCGGCTCTAACCCTAATGTCATTTCCCCTCGTGCAGCTTTTTGAACCATTTCCGGGGGTAAAAAGCGCTGTAAAACTGCTTCTGTCAGATAAGTATTTAATTTCTTAACTCGTTCCTCATTGGCCTTTAATGAGAGTAAATTGCGCGTGCTGGCCAGTAATTCGCGATCGTTAAAGGGTTTCGCTAAATACGCATCTGCGCCTTGTTCCGTCCCTTGGAGGCGACTGCCTTCATCAGCCTTCGCTGTTAACAAAATAATTGGCGTACCCCGTAATTCCTCATTATTTCGTACCATCTTCACCAAATCCAACCCCGAGACTTTGGGCATCATAACATCACTGACAATCAACTGAGGGCGCTGTTCTTCCGTCATGCGATAACCTTCCGCGCCATTGCGTGCCGTACAAACGCGATAACCCGCCGATCGCAAAACCGAGGAAACGTAGCTGCGTAAATCTGGATTGTCATCTACCACTAAAACCAGGCGATCGCCTGGTTGAAAATCTAAATTAGGATTATTAGTATATTCAGGAATATTGAGAGGGGCGATCGCTTCAATTTCTCGCGTTTCTTCTGCCTCGAGCAACTCCGCCTCCAAATCCGCCAACTCCACCGCCGATCGCGCTGCTTGCATTTCCAAAGGCAGATCGAGAACCAAATCGGAAGTTAAATGACTCGTCCCTTCATAAAGCAAAACCGTAAAAGTTGTCCCCGCTATTTCTCCTTCTCGTTCTTCTCCCAGCTTCACCGAACTCACCGAAACTTCTCCCCCATGTAATTCGACAATTTCCTTAACCAGCGCTAAACCTAAACCCGTTCCTTCATAAGAACGATTCACCGATCCCTCTGCCTGTCGAAAACGCTCGAATAAATGGGTGATTTGGGAAGGAGAAATGCCAATCCCCGTATCCCGTACTTGTAAGCAAACGCGCCCCTCTAAGGACTTGAGGGTGATGGTGATTTTTCCTCCCGCTTCGGTAAATTTCATCGCATTGGAGAGAAGATTGTAGAGGACCTTATCAAATTTGTCCCCATCGAGATAAATCGTCTGAGTTGCCTCGAGTTGCGTTTCCAAATGTAAGCCCTTGCGCTGACAATAAGGGCGAAAAGTCTCGACAATTTGCTCGGAAAATTCCGCCAAATTGCAGGGGCGAAAACTGGGCTGCATTCGTCCGGCATCCAAGCGCTGTAGATCGAGGAGTTGATTCACTAAACGCAGGAGTCGGCGGGAGTTTCGCAGGGCAATTTGAGCGCGATCGAAGGGTAAATCCTCTTGGCGATCGATCGCCGATTCCAGGGGACCGATCATCAAGGTTAACGGGGTGCGGAATTCGTGAGATATATTCTGAAAAAACTCCGTTTTTTGCCGATCCGACTCCATCAGGCGTTCTGCTTGCTGGCGGGTTTGTTGGAAAAGTCGCGACTGTTGTACCGCGATCGCCGCTTGAGAAGCCACCGCTTGAGCCAGTTCGATATCAGCATGGGACCAGCGACGGGGTTTGCTGCTTTGCCGAAGGGTAATGCTACCGATAATCTGCTCATCCACCAGTAAAGGTACCACTAATAAAGCACGAGCCGGCGATCGCAAGGGCAAATCGACCCCTTTAATCTCCTCAACGTTCTCGTCCTCCATATCCATCACCACCACGGGTTCTCGCGTTTTTAACAACTCTTGCAAAACGGGATTCCCCGAAATCGGAACCACAGATTGAGGTAGAGAGGATTGTGAACGATCGCTCTCTATTGCCCGTTGCCCGTTGCCTTTTGCCTCTTGTCCCATGACTGATAACGCTGGATCTGCTTCCGTTTCAACCCAGGCCGAAGCGCGATCGTATAAACCCACGCATTTGACAAATTCATCCTCTTCCGTCCAGAGGGACAGCGCACAGCCATCAACCTCCAGGGTGCTTCCCAATTGTTGAGTTACAGCCATGAAAATTTCTTGAGGATCCAGGGAAGAACGAATACCCGAGGCGATCGTATTTACCAATGCCTCTCGCTTGGCCAAAGACTGGACCCGCTCGTAGGAACGAGCTTGAGAAATAGCTAAAGCAGCTTGATCCGCAACCATTACCGCCAATTGAATTTCATCATCTTCCCAAAAATGCAACTCCCGACAGCGATGGAGAGCCATTACCGCCGTTAAATCCCCCTGACTGATGAGAGGAATAATTAACGTCGAACGAATATCAGCCATTTGAAAGGCTTTAAGACGCTGAAGAATTTCTGGGCTATCTCCTTGCAGAAACTCACAAGTTTCAATGTCATTGATAATTTGCACTTCTTGTGTTTCCCAGATCGTCAGATCTAGAGCTGCATTATCAATCCCTGAAAGAATTTCGCCGTCTGTGGGATTAGATTTTTTTTCATAGGCAAAAGACCCCTCGATCGCGTCATCCTCATCAAAAGTTCGCAAAATACACAGGTCTACACCCAACATATGACCGACGGTATCGACAATGGTTTGCAAAACATCTTTGAGGGGAGATTCCCCCATGCGACCGTATTGGGCATTGCGAATGGTATTTGTAACCGTATTGAGCAGGGTTTCGCGTTTAAGAGAACGACTGAGTTCGTCAGTGCGGATTTTGAGCACATTATGAGTATCGAGGGCTTGGCGCACGATATCTTTGAGAAAATCCGCTTCCCAAGGTTTTGTCACGTATTTAAAGACTTTGCCACTATTAATGGCTTCGACTAAATCTTCAACATCGGTATAACCCGTGAGGATAATGCGAATAATATCGGGATATTGAACCGCAGCAAGGCTGAGAAATTCCGTTCCACTCATGATCGGCATACGCTGATCGGAAATAATGACAGCAATATCAGGAGTTTGCGCCAAAACCTCTAAACCCTTTGGACCGCTTTCTGCTTTAAGCACTTTATACTCGCGATGAAAGGTCCGGTAGAGCAGATCCAAATTGTCTGGCTCGTCATCAACGACCAGAATTTTCGGTTTTTTAAGTCTTGCTTGGGATTTCATTCACCGCTCTCCTAGCGTTGCCCATTATCGGGGTGTATTGCATGGACTGTGGCGATCGCGTCCAAGAAATGATTGGACGCGATCGCTGAGTTTGTTTAACCAATTTTTTGACCAATTTTCAGTATTATTCTCGAATTCCTCCGATAAAGATGTTGCGAACAATATAACGAGGGGTTGCACCCACACCCTGATTTCTGTGTGAGGATTATTTTGCCGCACAGTTAACCCGCATGACTTTCTTAACAATACTATTTTTCCCAGAGATTGTCGGCAATTCAGTATCAAAGTTCCCATTCTGTTTTTTGGAGGATTTGCGGGTAAAATTCAGATTGAGTAGAAATAAAGCATTGAATTCAGATGTTTTATTTCTCTCTCATCAGATTTTTCTTTTTATGTATCATTGAGATCGCTTTGGTTTCCCTATCAGACTCTTCTCCCTCAGTACGGAAGCAAAAAAGTACGCCTCTTTCTCAGTCTCCCAATCTCGCTACTCCTTTAGAAATTCGGATGGCGAACCTTGGAGATGTACGGGGTTTGTCCGCAATTTTAGCGGATAGCTTTTACTCTCATCAAGGATTCATGTTTTTGATTCATCCTCTTTTGCGCTTGGGCATCTCTGAAGATTTACGCACTCGATTAAAGTCGGCCACACCCCATTATAGTTGTCTAGCGGCGATCGCGACGATTGATACACCCTCGGCACAAAAACAGGATACAGCCGGTGTTGTTGAAATGACGGTGCGATCGAATTACCAGACAACAAAAGCGAAGGAGTCTGGCGGAAAAGTCGGAGAATTTAGTGATTATCTTTATCTCTCTAATTTGGCTGTGAGCCAAAGCTATCGACGACAAGGTATTGCGCGAAGATTATTGTTAAGTTGCGAACCTCTTGCCCTTAAATGGGGCTATCAGGATATTTATCTCCATGTTTTAGACGATAACGAAGGAGCAAAACAACTCTATCTCAATCTCGGTTATAATATCGATCGCATTGAAAGTTATCCCAATCGTTGGATTGTGCCTCGACCCAATCGTTTATTATTACGCAAAACTTTGGTTTAAAATCATCTGGTTTAAAATTATCTGGTTTAAGATCGCTTGTTTAAAAGGCAAGAGACATTAATACAGAAAAACAATTTTTGTTCGATCTATTTTTATGGTTTCCTATTCCTTCAATACTTCTCCCGATCGTGAGAGCGGTCTTGATGACATTCTTAGCGAGCTTAAAAAACGAAATTTTTTGATTGTCAGTAGTCGTCGCCGGAATGGCCTGATTATTTACAAGCAACATTATGCTGAGTTTGCAGGTCCCGGCGCTCTGGTTGGTGGGATTATCGATCCCGACGTTACCCATTTAATCCCTGTGGGTAATTGGTTGCTTGCTTCTCCTGAAGACGAGCGCGAGCGCCAACGGGCTATTTTAATGCGACGACAGTGGATCAAACTTTTTAATAATACAACAACGAATACGGATCCTCATAATCGCGTCAAACTCATCCTCAATCAATTTGAAAATTGGTTCGATCCCGAAACTGTTACTGAAATTCCCGATGACGCGATCGCCCGTTTAGTTGGTGTTCTTCCGGAAACTGTGATTGAAGTTCGCAAAATCGGAGAATGGTGATTGGTAGTTGATAGTTGATAGTTGATAGTTGATAGCGGGGAGAATAGTTGATAGTTGATAGTTGAAGTTACTAATTACTAATTACCATTCACCTGTGACAATTTCGTGCATTCGTTCTAGGGTATGTTGGTTTTCTGCGGGAGTACCGACGGTAATTCGCAAGCCTTCCCCGGTATAGCGCACGAGAGTTCCTCGCTGTTTGAGGTTTTCTGCAAGCGATCGCATTCCTTTATCTTTGAGTTCAACTCGATCTGAACTAATATAAATAAAATTGGCTTGGCTCGGCCAAACTTTAAGTTGAGGCATTTTCGACAATTCGATGAAGAGGCGATCGCGTTCTTCTAATAGTTGAGAGATTGAATTTAGCAACAATTCTCTTTCTTCTATAGCCAATTTGGCCGCAGCTAAAGAGAAACTGGAAAGATTATAAGGTAGACGTACTTTTTCCAACGCCATGATTATTTCTGGATGGGCGATCGCATAGCCAACCCGCAGAGAAGCTAAACGAAAGGCTTTAGAAAATGTTCGCAGGATCGCCCAGTTAGGATGTTGCGGTAGTTCTCCCACCAGAGAAGTTTGTGAAAACTCAAAATAGGCTTCATCAATAACCACTAATATCTCTTCGGGAATGCTTTTCAACCACTCTATTTCTCGAGCAGTTAAAGTATTCGCGGTGGGTGAATTGGGATGGACGACAAAAACAACTCGAATCGGCGGATTTTGAGCAGTGGCGATCGCCTTTTCTGCTTCCTCTAAATCAATTTCAAAGGTATCTGGCGATCGCCCTGCAACAAAACCAGGAATTCCCAAGGTTTTTGCCAGAATAGCATAGATAGAAAATGTCGGATTGGCAACGAGAATACTTCCTTCTCGGTTCAAACAAGTTGCCATTAATAGAGAACGAATAAGTTCATCAGAGCCATTACCAAGGGAAATATTAGCAATATTTATTGTTTCTGTAATCTGCGCCGATTCATTGACATACTCTGCGATCGCCGTTTTAATCTCAGCGTGACTACCATCGGGATAGCGATTACTCGGTTGGTGATTTTGATAAAATTGAGCCAGTTTTTCTTTGAATTCCGCCGGTAAATCGTAAGGACTTTCATTGGTATTCAAGCGATCGATATTTTGGGGAATATCTCCTAGCTGGGAATTATATGCCTTTAGATTTGCGAGATCGGAGCGCAGAAAGTTAAACATTTTTTTCAGTTATGAATTATGAGATCAAAACAATCTTGGAGTTTACTAAGAATCAATCAGAGAAATAAAAGTACATTCCCACACCAAACGCGGTTGAGCATAAGCCAAAAGATACTTCCGTGCCTGTTCGAGTTGTTCTAGGATCGATCGCGTTTTATGTTTCTGCCAGTAACAATATTGTAAATAGTCGATCGCCCATAATTGTGTTTCAGAGTCTAAAGTTTTATCAACTTCTTTGGCAAGTTCTAGCGCATTTTTTTGGGTTTTAGGCAATTTCACCAGTTTTTTTAATAAATCGGCGGGAATATTTTGTAATTGTTCCCAGGCGACGATCGCTTCTCCTGGACTCCCTTGGGCGATCGCCAGCAAAACCGGCTCTCCTAAAATGTCCTCTCGTCCCTCACTCTTGAGAATCTGTTTAACCTGTTCTTCGGACAAGCGAGAAAAGGGGATGCGCTGACAGCGAGAAACGAGGGTAGAGAGGAGAGAATCTCCACTAGGAGCTATGAGTATAATCGTTGCTTTTCCGGGTTCTTCTAGGGTCTTGAGGAGGGCATTGGCGGCACTTTCCGCCATAGTCTGAGCATCTTCGATAACCACTACCGATCGCGAGGCTTCTAAGGGGGGACGCGCCAAAAACCCCGCGATCGCCCGAATTTGTTCGACGCGAATTTGAGGAGGCGATCGGCGCTTGAGTCCCGATTTTGCCGCTTCTTCGGCGGTTAGCAATTGACCCTGATGTTGATAGGTGGGTTGCACCCAAAGAAAATCTGGGTGGTTTTGAGCCTGAATTTTTTGGCGAATGAGAGGATATCGCGACTCGGGCAGATTTTGGCACAAAAGGAGTTCGCTAAATGCCAAAGCCGCAAGGCGTTTGCCGATCCCAGCCGTCCCTACAAACAAGTAAGCCGGAGCAATTCTCTCTTTCGCAATAGCGCGATCGAGCAGGGCGATCGCCTGTGACTGTCCAATTAGGTCGGAAAAAGGCATAAATTTTGCTGATTTATTACTCCCTCTCTCGGAAAAATTTCCTTAAGATTTGTTGAATTTTAATTTGAACATCTGAAGCAGAGGGACGAGCATCAATTTTAACGATACGGTGGGGGTTTTGGGCGGCTAGTTGGGCAAATCCTTGACGAACGCGCTGATGAAAAGCAAGATCGCTACTTTCCAGGCGATCGCTCTGTTTTCCTCGCTCTTTTGCCCGTTTTAGACCGATTTCCACCTCGACATCCAACCAGAAGGTTAAATGACTTTCCAAGCCTCCTGTGGCAATTTTGTTAAGAGAATTAATTAATTTTAGGTCTATCTCTCTACCAAAACCTTGATAAGCAATGGTAGAATCGGTATAGCGATCGCATAAAATAATTGCCCCTCTTTCTAACTCAGGTTTTAGCATCTCTTCCACGTGCTGGGCGCGATCGGCTGCATACAATAAAAGCTCTGTTGTCGTTGTTGGCTCTATTGTTGGTTGGGTAATTGCCAATAAAAGACGACGTAACTCCTGCCCTAATATTGTTCCCCCCGGTTCGCGAGTCGTAATAATGGGAATCTTGTTGTTAAAATGGTGCTGTAACCAATCCCGCGATCGCTCAATTTGGGTGGTTTTTCCCGCTCCTTCAACACCTTCAAAAGTAATTAACAATCCCATAATTTTCTACTGTTTTCTCTAAATTTTACGATCGCGATCGCGAATATCTTTAAATTGGCTTGGGGCTGAAAGGCTCCGAATTAATCTGAAGGTAAAAAAATCCGGAGCAAGCGTGGGAACAATAGGAAAAAGCACCGAGTACAAATTTTGCTTCTCGCATTTCGATATCATTCGATATCATGGAAATGTCAAAACCACTATCTAAATTAGGTGAACTTTGATATGGCTCGTTATTCTTATTCTTTCAGCATTCCTTTACCTCCTGACCAATTCTTTCCCGTTCTTGGTGAAATCCTACGTGCCTGCAATTTTGAAATTATTTACGGTACTCACGATTACTTGATGGGTCGGGAAATTCCGGGACGAGTTTCGTTCTCTAAATTGGTAACAGTTGAGGCTCTTGTTGACAAACAACCGACTGATCCAGAAGGGGTACGCATGAATTGTGTAATCAAAAATGAGGAGTTGCCCCTGAAGAACAATAATCACTGCCGTCGAATGTTTGACACGGTGAAGCAAGCTATTCAAGAGACAACCAATACCCCTTCTTCAAGTTAATTATTTGTTGGAATTGCTTCTCTTTGAATTGTCTATCTAACTAAAGTTGCCAAAGTTACATTTTTCTCGTGCAATCACTTGATTTTTGATTCTTATCAAGATTTCCCCATAGCTTGTCTAATTATGATTTGCCTAATCATCCATCATCATCGCGGGATCGATCAGTGTAATATCGTAAGGATCGTCTGAGGCACTTGCCTCGGGAATGGTTTGCTGGCGATAAGTGACCATAACATCGTTACCAAAAACGAGTTGGTCATTATGTTCGAGATCGTGTTCTGGCTTTTTAGTCCCATTAACGACCACACCGTTAGAACTGAGATTACCGCGATCGTCTCCATCGACAATACGGTAATAGATGGAACCATCTTCTCTTAGCCGTCGATATAACATGGCGTGATGGCGAGAAACAAAAGGAGATTTGAGATAAACATCACAAGTTTCCTCTCGACCGATGGAGTAAGATGCTTCTAAAAGGGGGAGGGATCGTCTGCCGTTTTCATCTTCGACGATCAGAATATGTTCTTGATGGATTTTTGCCGTTTTTGCAGCCATTAGGAATCAATGAGGTCTCAA
Organism: Spirulina sp. 06S082; assembly: GCF_034932145.1. NCBI lineage: Bacteria > Bacillati > Cyanobacteriota > Cyanophyceae > Spirulinales > Spirulinaceae > Spirulina > Spirulina sp. 06S082. Next base: position 26,251 of record NZ_JAYGHV010000279.1, read on the forward strand.
GTAAAAGTCATCCGAATTACGATCGCCTGAACAAAAAGAAAGAGATTCTGTTCGAGGGATTTTCTAGCAATTCCGCCACTAAATTTTAATTTTAGCCGAATATTTGCAATTGGAAAGTTGATACAGTTTATCCCGATCTAGCATGAAATTACACCCTGAACTGATGTTTTAATAAAAGAGAATTCGTCACAACTGCTACGGAGCTAAAAGCCATGAAAGCCGCAGCAACAGCAGGACTGAGGACAATCCCGAAGGCAGGTAATAAGGCTCCCGCAGCAATGGGAATGGAAATACTATTATACCCTAAAGCCCAAAAGAGATTTTGGCGAATTTTCTTAAAAGTGGCCAAGCTGAGTTGAATGGCTGTGGTGGCGCTGGTCAGAGTCGGTTCTCGCAGAACCCCTGTTGTCGGTGCGAGAAGGACGATCCCGGCGGTTTCTAAGGCAATCTCAGTGCTGCCTTGCAGGGAAATGCCGACATCGGCGCGGGCGAGGGCGGGGGCATCGTTAATGCCGTCTCCGACCATGGCAACAAGGGCGTGGGGGTCTTGTTGGAGGCTTTGAATCAGTTCTGCTTTTTGCTCGGGACGCACTTGGGAGAAGTAGCGATCGATGTTTAATTCTCGGGCGATCGCCTCGGCAACTTCTGGGCGATCGCCGGTGGCGAGAATGGTTTCTAAGCCCATTTCTTGCAGGCGGGCAATGGTGGCGGCGGCATCGGGGCGCAAAGTATCTTTTAATGCTAACCAGCCGGTCATTTCGCCGTTAATGGCTAAATAAACGAGGGTTTTTCCTTCCTTTGCAAGGCGATCGGTTTGCTGTCGGACTGTTTCGGGGAGGGCGATCGCATTTTCTGCCAACCAGTCTTGATTTCCCAAACAAACGGAAAATGGGGAATTTCCCATCACCGTAGCACGAACGCCTAAACCTGGTTCGGTGTGAAAGTCGGTTGCGGGGAGGAGAGGCAATTCTTGGCGTTGTGCTGCCTTTACGATCGCGGTGCCGAGGGGATGATTACTGCCACTTTCCACGGTTGCGGCAATTTGCAGAAGATTGTACTCTTTTTTGCCATTTATTACTTCCCAGTCGGTTAAGGTGGGATGCCCTTGGGTTAAAGTTCCGGTTTTGTCAAAAACGATGGTGGTGAGGCGATGAACCCGTTCGAGAATATCCCCTCCTTTAATCAAAATACCTCGTTCTGCCCCCATTCCTGTACCGACGAGAATGGCGGTGGGGGTTGCCAAACCGAGGGCGCAGGGACAGGAGACCACGAGGACGGCGATCGCCAGTTTCAGGCTCAATAATAAAGGGGATGTCATAGATGCCATTTCGTGACTCATCATACCCGTCATGGGCATTAAAACTTGCGGCCAAAGAGAAGTTCCGAGGAAATACCAGAAGAGAAAAACCGTGAAGGCGATCGCCATTACACCATAGGCAAAATATCCCGCGATGGTATCCGCTAGTTTTTGCACGGGGGCTTTGCGGGTTTGAGCTTCTTCAACAGAGGCGACGATCTGTGCCAAGGTGGTGTTCTGTACCGTGCGAAGAACTTTAACGGCGATCGCGCCAGATTGATTGAGGGTGCCTGCTGCAACGCGATCGCCTGGAGATTTAGCAACGGGTTGAGATTCTCCCGTTAGCATCGACTCATCTACTGTCGTTTTTCCCGTCACAATTTCTCCATCGATGGGAATTTTCTCTGCTGGTAAAATTCTCACCCATTCCCCGACTCGAATGAGTTCGACAGGTATTTCGATCCCGGTTTCTGCTTCATGCTGGGAGTCTCCCAGCAACCTTGCTAGGGGAGGTTGCAAGGCCATTAATTTCTCCATTGCAGCGCTGGCCTGCCCTCGCGCCCTTCCTTCTAGGGTTCTCCCTAAGAAAATGAACCCCAATAACATGACGGGTTCTTCAAAAAAACATTCCCACCCCAATTGAGGTGCAAGTAAGGCGGCAAAACTGGTACTGTAGGCGCTTAAGGTTCCCAATCCCACTAAAGTATTCATGTTAGGCATTCCGTACCATAAACCCCTTACTCCATCCACAATTAACCTGCGTCCAGGAATTAAGAGGGCAAGAGTCGCCAGTCCCCAATGAAACCAAATATTACTAAAAATAGGGATTTCCGGACCTCCCAAATGATGCCAGTGTCCGAGAGAAGAGAAAAGGAGTAATATTGCCGCGATCGCCAGTTGCCAAAGTTGTTGTTTTTCCTCGGTTTGGCGGCGATCGCTGAGGCTAGGGGTTGCATTTGCATGAGGGTCTAAACTGCGGGGGGAACTGGGGAAACCCCTGGCAGTGAGTTTATCGGCGAGAATATCGGGATCGATTTCAGAGGCATTGTATTCTACGACAGCAACAGCAGCAATGAGGTTAACAGAAGCGGACATAACACCAACATTGTTGTTAAGTTGTCGTTCCACGGCGTTGACACATCCCGCACACTTCATTCCGCCTACATCGAGGGTTGTTGTCGCGGGAGAGGTCGAATTTGAAGGAGATTGAGTTGCAATTTGCATCGTCGTTGTTTGAGGGTAGGCGATCGCATTTTCTTACTATACCGTTTAATCTCCAAGGTTTATTCTTGCTTTTGTCTCTCCTCTCAATCTCACTGAAACTTCGGAAAACTATCAGGAGATAGCAAATATTAGGTATCAAAATATGATTCGGTATTCGTATTCTTACTGATATCTGGAGAATAATGCGATCGCATTTTTTTATTTTTTTAATCGTGCTAGAGTTATGCTAACATTCTCTAAAACAATTTCAACATCTGGGTTATCAACTATCTTTATGCAAATAGTTGATATTAGTCTTACTGACAGAAGCTATCATCTACTTTTGTATCAAGCATTACTTTTTTTATAACTTAAGTGGTGCGATCGAGAATCTCTTAAGATTTAGTGAAAAAATTGAGAAACTTTTGTTCATTTCTTTGTGTCCATTTCTTTTACTTTAGATTGAAATATGAGTATAGCCAGTAAGCAAATTGTTAAAGAAAGACGGGAATATAATACTTGGGTTGCCAATGAAACTTTAGAAGATTATTCCCTTCGTTATGCTCCTAAGTCGTTTCGCAAATGGTCTGAGTTTTTAGTGGCCAATACTGCCCTAGGAGGTATTTCTTTTCTAGCATTAGAAGCGATCGGGGCTTCTTTAATGATTAGTTATGGATTTGCTAATGCGTTTTGGGCAATTTTAGTAGTTGGTCTGATTATCTTTTTAGCTGGATTGCCCATCGCTTATTATGCGGCCAAATATAACATTGATATGGACTTGTTGACAAGGGGTGCGGGGTTTGGTTATCTTGGCTCCACGATTACTTCTTTAATTTATGCGTCATTTACTTTTATTTTCTTTGCCATTGAAGCGGCAATTATGGCACAGGCTTTAAAGTTGTATTTTCATCTTCCTTTATCTCTTGGGTATATTGTTTGTTCTGTTATTGTCATTCCTTTGGTTTTTTATGGCGTGACTTTGATCAATCAATTGCAGTTGTGGACGCAACCGATTTGGTTGTTTTTAATGATTTCGCCTTACTGTTTTGTTTTATATAAAGAACCGGAATCGTTAAACAATTGGCTAAATTTTGTCGGAAATTCCTCCGGTAGCGCGGGTTTAAATCCTTTATTATTTGGTGCAGCAGCAACCGTTTCTTTTGCTTTAATTGCTCAGTTGGGAGAACAAGTTGATTACCTGCGCTTTTTACCGGAAAAAAAGGCAGAAAATCGTTTTAAATGGTGGTTAGCCGTTTTAGTGGCGGGTCCCGGCTGGATTGTTTTAGGGGTTGCGAAACAGTTAGGAGGATCGTTTTTAGCTTCCTTGGCGATCGCCCACGGAATTAGCGTGACTGATGCCAAAGAACCGATCCAAATGTATTTAGCTGGATTTGCGGATATGTTTGCCGATCCGAGTATTGTTTTAGGGGTGGGAATCTTCTTTGTTATTGTTTCCCAAATTAAAATTAATGTTACTAATGCTTATGCCGGTTCTCTCGCTTGGTCGAATTTTTTCTCTCGCTTGACTCATTCTCATCCTGGGCGAGTTGTCTGGTTAGTTTTTAATACTGCGATCGCGCTTTTATTGATGGAGTTGGGTGTATTTGAAACGCTACAAGCAGTCTTAGGATTGTATTCTAATGTGGCGATCGCTTGGATCGGGGCTTTAGTTGCCGATCTGGTGATTAATAAACCCTTGAAACTCAGTCCCTCTTATATCGAATTTAAACGCGCTTACTTATACAGCATCAATCCTGTGGGCTTTGGTTCGATGGCGATCGCCTCAGTAATTTCTATTTTGGCGTTTGTGGGAGTCTTTGGTATTTACCCTCAAGCCTATGCACCTTTCCTGGCTTTAGGTATTGCTTTTATTCTCTCTCCTCTTATTGCTTGGGCAACCAAAGGTAAATATTACATCGCCAGAGAAAACCCCCTTCGTCAAACTGTCAATTTGAGTTCATCTCTGATTAATTGTTCGATCTGCAAACAAGATTACGAACCTGATGATACTGCTCATTGTCCCGTCTATAAGGGTTATATTTGCTCTCTGTGTTGCACTTTAGAAGCGCATTGCCACGATAGCTGTAAAACTTCTGAAGATGATGGCTCTTATGCGTTTTATACCCCAGTTTTAGAGTTATTACAAAACAGACTTTCTCCTCAACTCAGCCTGAGAATTATCCGCTTTCTGGGGGCATTTTTGTTATTATCGGGAACAATTGGGGCAGTCTTTGGCTTTGTTTTCTACTTTGGTATCTGGGAATCTTCGCAATTATCTTCTGAGGCGATCGCCATCATTCTCGACCTCTTTTTTGCTCTATATACTCTCATTCTAGTTTTATGCGGCATGGCATCTTGGTGGTTCGTATTGAGTGAAGAAAGTCAGGAATTAACAGAAGAAGAATTAGACAAGCAAAATTTACAACTCCAAGGGGAAATACAAGAAAGACAGCGCACCCAAACTGCTCTGCAACAATTAACCCATGAATTAGAAATGCGTGTCGAACAAAGAACAGCAGAACTTTCTCAAGCCTTACAAATTGTGCAACAAGCACAAACGCAATTGGTACAAACAGAAAAAATGTCCAGTTTGGGTCAATTAGTCGCTGGAGTAGCACATGAAATTAATAATCCCGTCAACTTTATTCATGGCAATATTACTCATGCGGTTAATTATACGGAAGATTTACTCAAACTGATCGAGACTTATGAGGCTGAATTTCCCCAAAAAACTGCAATAATTAAAGACATTGAAAAAGAAATTGATATCGAGTTTCTTGCTGATGATTTACCGAAACTTCTCAACTCCATGCAGGTTGGAACTAATCGCATTCGTCAAATTGTGCTTTCCCTGCGGGTGTTTTCCCGCGTAGATGAATCAGATTGCAAAGCAGTGGATATTCACGAAGGAATCGATAGTACCGTGATGATTTTAGGCAATCGTCTCAAAGCAAATTCAGAGCATCCCGAAATTCAAATTATCCGAAATTATGGAACAATACCTCTGATTGAGTGTTACGCAAGTCAATTGAATCAAGTCTTTATGAATATTCTGGCCAATGCAATTGATGCTTTTGAGGAGGGGGATATCGGACGTTCTTATCAAGATATTGTTAGCGATCCTCATTGTATTACCATTCAAACTCAAATGATGGGAGAAGATTGGCTCTCGATCGCGATCGCCGACAATGGTGCGGGGATTCCTGAAGGAATACAATCTAAGTTATTTGATGCCTTTTTTACCACGAAAGGAGTCGGAAAAGGAACGGGTTTAGGACTTTCAATTAGCCATCAAATTGTTACCCTAAAACATGGAGGAAACTTACGCTGTGTTTCTTCTCTTGGCAAAGGAACAACCTTTATTATTGAAATTCCTATTCATCAAAGACAGCAAAAAATAGAAAACTCTCAAACAGTAAAGGAAGTAAAAAGTATGCCCCCAGAACTTGCTCAAATGGGCGGCGATCGCAAGATTTAATCATATTTGGGCGCACTTTCATGTTAGAGTGTTAGGAGAGATAAAATTGGGCTTTCTATGACTTTTTCTCCGATCGCGATCGCGCCTGTTGTTAAACCCGTTAGCCAAATGCAGCTTGCACCCGGTAGTATAGTCACCATTCCCAATATGAATTGGCAGGAGTTTGAGGCGATTTTACAGGAATTGGGGGAGAAGCGATCGGCAAGAGTTGCTTATAGTCAAGGGACGTTAGAAATTATGACTCCGCTACCGGAATATGAGATTCCCAGAGATTTAATTTCCGATATTGTTAAAATTCTCCTCAAACATTCGGGACTTCCCTATCAGCCTTTTGGTTCAACTACATTCAAACGGGAAGGATTTGCGGGAGTAGAACCAGATGCCTGTTTTTACATTCAAAACTACCAAAAAATGATCGGAGTGCGTCGTTTAAGGAAAGACGATCCCCCTCCCGATCTAGCAGTAGAGATGGATGTTACCTCCAAAACAACTTTGGAGGCTTATGAGGCGATCGCAGTGCCAGAACTTTGGATTTACGATCGCGGACAATTAAAAATTTATTACTGGGAAAACGGAACTTATCGAGAAACAGAAAACAGTCCAATTCTGCCCAATTTTAACCTAACCCGACTTATTCCCGCAACAGTAGAACGCGCTTGGCAAGTGGGTAATTTTCAAGCCTTAGAAGAATTAGAAGCAACAATTTAACCTCCTCCAAACTTCCTCGCGATCGCAGCAAAGAAGTAGCCGTAGGGTGCGTTGGCGAAAGCAAAATGCACTCCATTCAAGCATTCTGGGATATTCTCTGAAGGGACTCGATTTTTTTCTTTTTGTTGGCGATCCCGATTACATTTAGCGATCGCGCTCTAAAATTAGGAAAGGTTTTCAGGATCGATCCCGAGTTGTATGAGGCGATCGCGTAACTGTTGATTTTTTTTTCGTTCTTCCTCTAAAACCGCTTGAGTTTGTTCTTTCTCTTGTCGTTCGCGATCGGCACGTTGTTTTTCGAGTTCCTTTTCTAATCGTTCGCGATCGGCACGTTGTTTTTCGAGTTCCTTTTCTAATCGTTCGCGATCGCGTTCATGTTCAGCCAAATTTGCCCTTTGTTTTTGGCGATCGCGTTGCTCGACAACCTCAACAAACTCAACAAAACGCTCTCCATTGGGATGAAATAAAACCAAATCTCCCTCACTCGTGCTAAATCTTACCCCCAAAAGTGGACTTCTCCAATTTTCCATCACTGATATTGCCTCCAACTTCTTTCCCTTTCTCAACCACCCTTGTAAACGATTCTTTTTCGGATTATATAAGTAATATTCTTGAATGCCATGCTGTTGATAAAACTTAAACTTGGTCTCCATGTCCTTCTTCTTATTACCAGGAGAAAGGATTTCAAACGCCACTTGTGGAGCAATATTGTCCTCTTTCCATTGCATATAAGAACCGCGATCGCCTTTCGGTCGTCCTAACACTACCATCACATCTGGAGCTTGTCTTTGAGGTTCTTCTTGTTCGATAACTTCCTGTTGAGTTAACTTAACCGGATACCATAACAAATCAGCAGCAACGAACACATCATCCCTGTCCTTAAAGAGAGCATCGAGACCGCCTTTAATGGTAAAAATTAAGCGTAATTGAATCGTATTATCAGCCAAGGGTTTACCATCACTATCGGGATAAAGGAATTCGTCTTCAATGGTGGTCGGAGAAAGTTGTTGTACCATTGCCTCAAAGAAAGAAAGAGTCAATACGTTTGACTTTATTATACAGGCGGTGCGACCCCGGTGAGGTTTCCTCACCTAGGGAATGCTGACCAAGAGACTGTGCGGGGTTGTAGGGGGATTTTATAGCGTTCTCCTGGTTGAGGATCGATAATTCGGGTTTCTAAATTATACTTTTCTAGCAAGGGTTTAAACTCTTCCAAACTCCCTCGCGATCGCAGTAGAGAAGTTAATAAACCATGAAAATCTACATCCCCTCCTGCTGCTGTGGGTAACATGACTTGGGGTTTCAGCGATCGCGCGACTTCAATCGCCGTATCTCGTCCTTGAATGATACACCCTAAAAAGGGCAAACTAATATTAATAATGGGGGTAATAATAACATCAATCGGGGCAAAGTCTTTGAGTTTGGGGGAATGATAGCCGTGGGGTTCATAATAGAGACTCATTCCTGTTGTATTGTCTCGGAGAATGTAGCCATTTTCCACTAAAAAAGGACCAATAGGAGAACCCGGAACAGCAATAATTTCAATATGATGATTGAGAGTAAAGCATTCGCCATGTTTGAGAGACGTGACGCGATCGTAGTGCAGATTTTGAACAACTTTTGCTGCATTAGGAGAACCGACAACCGGAATTTTTCGATCCAATTTTTTTAAGGTTTGCGGATGAGCATGATCTTCCAATCCTTGGGACAATAAGATAATATCTACCTTATCGGGAATCGGTTTGGGAACGCGACGAATGCCTTTAAATAACCATGCAAGATTAGCAAATACGAGATCGTCTACCAACCAAGGATCGAGAAGGATGCGGCTATTTCCAAAGTCAATACACCAGGAGTTATTATCTAAATAGGTCAGTTGCAGCATAATAGTCGTTTTTAATTTTTTCTTTATATTGAACTATTCTCCTTTTTTCCATCATAACCCAGAAAATAACCGCATTCTCGTGGTTGATGATTCGCCAGATAACTTGTTTCTGGTGCAAAGTATTTTAGCAGAAGAAGGCTATGAAAGTATTTTGCTGGAGAATGGTCCAGATGCGATCGCCTACATTGAAAAATCTCCTCCGCATCTCGTCCTTCTCGATGTTATGATGCCCAAAATGGACGGTTTGGAAGTCACGAGAACGATTCGTAAAAATCCTTCTCTCCCTTATATTCCCATTCTTTTAATTACCGCTTATGATGGTGCCAGCGTTGTTAAGGGGTTAGATAGTGGTGCCGATGATTTTATTCGCAAACCGGTAGAAGTTGATGAGTTACTGGCAAGAGTGCGATCGCTATTACGTCTCAAACATAGTGTAGATGAACGAGATGCGATCGCCTATCAGCGAGAGGATTTTGTCTCTCGTCTTGCTCACGATTTACGGACTCCTCTCATTGCTGCCGATCGAATGTTAGAATTGTTGCAAAAAGGAACATTAGGAGAACTTTCCCAAGAGATGTCGGAAGCGATCGCGGTGATGTCTCGCAGCAATAGTAATCTGTTAGAAATGGTGAATATGTTGCTGGAAGTTTATCGCTATGAAGCTGGGCGAAAAACTCTCAATTTTTCCCCTTTTAATATTGGAAAACTTCTCTTGGAAGTGACGGAAGAACTTACTCCTTTGGCTGTTACAAAAGGATTATTTCTCAAGTTTTTAGGTTCGAGTAATTCCCAAGCAATTATGGTAGGCGATCGCATGGAATTACGCAGAGTTTTAACGAATTTAATCGGGAATGCGATTAAGTTCACCGATCGCGGCACAATTGAAGTCAATTTAGAAATACAATTAGAACAGGTTAAAATTGAAGTTCGCGATACAGGACAAGGAATTTCCTCCCAAGAGATCGAACAACTTTTTCAGCGTTTTCACCAAGGAAAACACAAGCGATCGGGAAGTGGTTTAGGTTTGCATCTTTCTCACCGCATTATTGCAGCACATCAAGGCAAAATCGCGGTAGAATCGGAACTGGGAAAAGGTAGTTTGTTCACGATTTATTTAAACAAAAATCAATAATGTAGGGGTTTGGTCTCCAAACCCTGGAGTTTCTGTATTTCGTTTAAATTTTTGCTTTGAATAAGTACATTAAATTTCCCCAAACCTGCGGGATCGATGAGTTGGTGCAGAACTTCTCGACGTTTAAGAACTTCGGTAAGATTAAATTTTCCTGTAGAAAGTTCGGATAGGCGATCGCCTAATCCTAATGCCATTAAAAATAGCCCTTGTTGAGTCAATCCTACTTCTTCTAATCCCAAATTTTTGCCTTGACGTTCTAAGGCTGTAAAATCCACATGAGCAGTAATATCTTGATAACCTAAATTAGCATAAGGATCGTCGTGATGTCGGTGTTGATAGTAACATTTTATTGTTCCTTGATAGCGTTGGGGATTATAATAACGCTGGGCAGAATATCCATAATCAATCGTTAAGAGATAGCCAGAGTTTAGCTTATTATTGACTTGTTCTATCCACTCCAAAGCCGCCAAATTTACTTCGCTTCTATATCCTTCCCGATAATCTTGACCTAATATATCAATATCGATTAATCTAAAATATTCTTTCAGTTTTTGAGTCGAGAGTTCGCCGATCGCCTCAGTTAATTTTCCTTCCTTTAACGTAATATAAACTTCTTGTAACTTCCCCTCGTTTATAGTAACGCTATGGACAGGAAAAGCATCAACTAATTCATTAGAAAAAAAACAGCCAACCTGTGAATTATCTTCGATCTCTGACCACGATCGCCAACATATTTTGTTGTTATTGTCAATAAAGTTTTGTAACTTTTCCTTTTGTCGTGCAATTAAACTCGGGGATTGTTCGATAATGTTGTATTGAAGTGTAGTAAAATAGTCAGGATGGCGAGATTGAAGATAGTTTAAGAGATCGCAAGCTAAATCTCCTTCCCCTGCCCCCATTTCTAGCAGTGAAAACTCTTGAGGTTTGCCCAAAATCTCCCACATTTGTAGGAATTGTTCCCCCAATAATTCGGCAAAATCCGAACTGAGAGAAGGAGAAGTTACAAAATCACCCCTCTTGCCAA
>NZ_JAYGHV010000280.1:0-31087 GCF_034932145.1 Spirulina sp. 06S082
CTATCGATTGGAGCATTTTATTTCTGTATTTGTAGTTTTTGCGTTAAGAATATTGCAGGTACTAAAACCGACAACACCATCGACAAGAAGGTTATTTTGTTGTTGAAAGTTCCTAACAGCAAGTTCTGTGGAAAGACCGTAATCGCCATCAATATTAAAGGTATAGTAACCTAATTCTTTGAGTAGTGTTTGCAAGAGAATAACATCAGAACCGCGATCGCCAAGTTTGAGGAGTATGGGTCTAAATAGGGAAGTTTGTACGGATGCAGAATTACTGCGATCGCGAGAACTTCTTCCTTGATTTATAGCATTATTACTGCGATCGCGAGAATTATTTCCTCGATTTATGGGAGTCTGTTGATTTGCTGAAGAGAGATTGCGCTGTCGTGTTGTACTATTGTCTGAGTTTCTTTTATTTTGATTAGATGTTGTTCTATTTTCTGGTTTTGGAGATTGTTCTAAATTGGTGGGTTGGGATAGGGAAGAACGAGAAGGATTGGGTACATTATTGGCTGAATTTGTCGTGTTAGCTTCTTGGGAAATATTGCCCTCATTTGTCGTGTTAGCTTCTTGGGAAATATTGCCCTCTTCGCGATTAGATTCTGTTTTTTTATTGTTCCCATTGTTCAATTTTTTCGCTTGAACATTGTTATTTTCCGAGTTATTTTCCGATTCATCAGAATTGTTTGATTTTGACTCTATTTTTGATTTTTCTGGGTTATCCTTCGTTGTGTCTTTAGGTTTGCGATCGCGAACTTTCTTCTTTTTTGTTTGACTTACAATTATCTCATCCTTCGAGCTAATTCCCTCTGTCTTGCTATCTTTTTCATCTCCGATTAAAAATTTAGTTGTTATTTGGACTGAAGTATAAACGGTTAATAAAGAAGCAAGTAAAAAAGTGGCAAAAATTGAGAGGCGAATCTCTTTTGTTTTTCGTTTCAGTAATAAAAAAATCAGGAAGAGAAAGAGAAAAATAGACAAGAAGACTAAACCCAAGTAATTATTAGTAGAATTAGCAAGGGTGCGAGGCTGAGACTCAGATCGATCTGGAGGTTGTTCTTCTCTAGAATTTTGAGCAATTTTCCAAGATTTTCTCGAAAAAGAAACAATTTTTATCATTGTTATTGATGGTTTAATGCGGCATCTACCTGAGAGAGCAGATGTTCTACAGTAGACGAATTATCTAAGACAACATTAGCAGCAGCAATCTTTTCGGTTAGAGGAATTTGGCTGTCGATGCGCGATCGCGCTTGTTCTGGGGAAATTCCGTCGCGATCGCACAAACGTTGCAGTTGTTGTTCGGGAGAACAGGAAACCACCCAAATACTATTGACAAAATTCGTCATATCTGCTTCAAAGAGAAGGGGAATGACCAATACTGCAATTGTAGCGTTGAGGGTCGCTAATTCTGTAACAAAGCGATCGCGCACGTAGGGATGTATTTGCGCTTCTAACCATTTTCTCTCTTCAGGGTCAGAAAAAACGATTTCCCCCAGTTTTTGACGCTGGAGACAGCGATCGGGAAGCAAAATTCCCTCTCCGTAGCGTTGTGCAATTGTAGTTAGGATAGGAGAATTGCGATCGACGGCTTCTCTAGCGTAAATATCTGCATCCAGAATAGGAAGACCATGTACGCGATCGAGATACTGGGAAACAGTGCTTTTCCCCGTGCTAATTCCTCCCGTTAATCCAATACGATAAATCATTTTTGTTGTACATTATCTAACTGGCTAAATCTTGTTGACGAAAGATTAGCCAAGCGGCGATCGTCAAGAGAATAAGCCAAACTGTAATACAAAAAGCGGCTAAACTCGGATCGAAAAATGCTTTTCTAAATGCTTCTTCCATCCCCTCGGGAATCTCAGAAGGAGAGGGAAGTTTTCGTACTAAGGCTTGGGTAAGTTGAAAGGGTAAATAGCGGGTAAGTTCAGAAAAAGGTTCACCCGAGAAATTTCCGGCAGTTGTTAGAACAGGTTCGACAATAAAAACATACAATAAAGTTATTGTATTAGTTGCCGCAATAGAACGAGTTAAAACGGCAATGGGAAATGCGATCGCAATAAATGGTAACATTGCTAAAAAGACTCGAGGTGCTTGCCAGAAAACACCGCCAATGCCCGCCATTGTTACTTCTCCTCCCATGGGGATGACTAAAGGTAATCCCAAAACTAAACCCAAAACAAGGGCAACCAAAACAAACAAAACCGCGATCGCCGCTAGTGCCGTTAATTTGGCAAATAAAAGTATTGTGCGTCCTACCCCATGACTCAAGTATAAATGTAGGACGCGCCACTGATATTCTGAAGTGGCGATCGCGGCGGTTAAAATTAATAAAGAAAAGCCACCTAAATTCAAGACTAGAGAAAGTGCGAGTTCTCCTCCTGCTGTCCCAGCCAGGACTTCTTTAAAAAAGGCTTTACTTTCTGGAGTCGTAACCAGTTCAAAGGTAAATAATCCCCCTAAGAAAATAAAGAGAAGCAATCCCACCAATAAACCCAAAAAGAATAAAAAGAGAGGTCGTCTTACTGTTTTTTCCAGTTCGATCGCGACTAAATTCCAAAACACAGGCATATTCCTTACAAATAGATAGTTAACAGTTAAGCGCAATAATCCACAATCCACAACTAACAATTTACAGAAAATGATTAAAATCCTACATCTTTCTGATATTCATCTCGGGAGTAGCTTTCCTCATGGTCGTATTAATCCCGAAACGGGTTTAAATACACGATTAGAGGATTTTGTCAAGACATTAGAACATTGTATCGATCGCGCTATTGAGGAAGCAGACTTAGTGCTTTTTGGGGGAGATGCCTTTCCCGATGCTACACCCCCTCCCTACGTCCAGCAAGCCTTTGCGAAACAATTTCAACGTCTTGCAGCTTTCAATATTCCCACGATTTTATTAGTGGGAAATCACGATTTGCATTCTCAAGGGACGGGAGGGGCAAGTTTATCGATTTATCGCACTTTAGCAGTACCGGGGTTTATTGTGGGAGATACTATCGAAACTCACCGCATTCAAACTAAAAATGGCGATATTCAAGTCATTACTTTACCTTGGTTGACGCGATCGACCTTATTAACTCGTCCGGAAACAGAAGGGCTATCAATGGCTGATGTAAATATCATGTTAATCGATCGCTTAAATCCGGTTTTAGAGGGAGAAATTCGCAAACTCGATCCGGAATTACCCACAGTATTATTAGCTCATTTAATGGCAGATCGAGCAAATTTAGGGGCAGAAAGATTTTTAGCAGTGGGGAAAGGATTTACCTTACCGATGTCTTTGTTAATACGAGAAGAATTTGATTATGTCGCCCTCGGCCATGTTCACAAACATCAAAATCTCAATCCTGAAAACAATCCTCCTGTTATTTATCCAGGCAGTATCGAACGAGTTGATTTTAGCGAGGAAAAGGAAGAAAAAGGTTATGTTTTAGTTGATATTAAGAAAGGTAAAGTAAATTGGGAGTTTTGTTCCATTCCTGCCCGTCGATTTTGTACAATTAATGTGGATATTTCTCAAACAGAAAACCCCGAAGAAACCATTTTACAAGCTATTGCTCAAAAAGAGATTCAAGATGCTGTTGTTCGCTTAATTTATAAACTGCGTTCCGATCAAATAGAACAAATTGATTCAGCGACCTTGCAAAAAGCATTAGAAGAAGCACATACTTATACAATTGTTCCAGAATTAACCAGTCAGCTTTCTCGACCCAGATTGCCCGAATTAGGGGCAAATAATAGCCTCGATCCCCTTGATGCCTTAAAAACTTATTTGGGAAATCGTGAAGATTTAAAGGCACTCTCATCGGAAATGTTGGATGCAGCAGAACGTTTATTGAATGGAGAGGAAATTGGCTTTAATGTTGAAGATATAAATAATGTTGAAAAAAAGGTGAGTCAATTAAGTCTATTATCTTGAAAACCTAGTTTCAAAATATCCCCTAAGAAAATCGGGGTAGGTTCTTAACCTTACCCCGATACCTTCACTTTGCACTGCAAACTTTACAAAACTTTATAGCTTCAAAATCTCGAATTTTGAATGCTTGTCAAATTGCTGGTTTAAATGGCTTGATTGCCAATTTCACAAGTTAAAGGACAAGAAGCAAAAGTAGGTTCTTTGGCTTTTGTAGATTCGCCATGCAGCCAACTCAACCAACTGACTTCTTCTGGATGAATGCCTTTAAACGTTAACACGGTGGCACCCAATAAAACTGCCAAAATATTAATGCCAACTGTACTTCCCACAACCAATAACACCGCGCTAACGGGAAGCACTGATTGTAAAATAATAGCCGCTAATACCGCGATCGTTGTCATTAAAACAACAAGGGGAAATCCCACCACTAATAAACAAACAAGTAAAGTAAAGCTCCAGGTTAGAAAACTTTTTGCGATCGCCCAGTAGGTTTTTTCCCAACTCCGTCCTTGTGCTAACACCATTTTCCTTATCCTCCTAGTTTAAATTAAATCGGTTTTGTTAATTTTCAATTTTTCTTTGCGCGTTCATTGATAAGTCAGTATAGATAAATTCTTCAGGAAGATGAAATGTTTGTAATCAAACTTTACATTATTTCTGGAAACGTTATGCTTTCGGATTGTGATTTTGTGAAAATAGAGAACAAGGAAAATTTCTCAAAACCCTATTGTGCTGGGATTTGCACCTATTGAGTTATCTTTATTGAACCGATCGCCCTTTCCGGCATTTCTTTACAAAACTTATAAAATAGAAGTCGATCGTTCATGGTAGCCCTTGACGGCGATCGCCCAGCTAAAAATATTTTTGTTACAGTTCTTTACATAAAATAGTAGTTTTTCTCAGAAAGAAATCGGTTCTACTTGCCAAGTCCCTGCCTTAGCCAAACGAGAGAAAATTTGTGCAGACAAACTGCTTAATTGTTGGCTAAATTCGGGCTTATTTAAGCCTCCAGACCAGAGAATTAAGGCATCTTCCTCGGTACCGGGATAATATTTTTTCCGTCGTCCGGCTTCTTTAAAGCCAAATTTTTGATAGAGTGAGAGGGCGATTTGATTGGAGGCTCTAACCTCTAAGGTTGCTCGTTCTAATTGCCGTTGTACGGCTTTTTCTAACAAGGAATAGAGTAAAAGTTGCCCCAAACCTTGCCCTTGATAGTCGGGATGAATGGCGAGGAGAGTGATGTGTGCTTCCTCCAAAATTGCCCAAAAACAGCCGATCCCGACGATGGTATTATCTTTTCCTTTGCAAGGAAGAGATAGCACTAAAATTTCGCTGTTGGGGCTGTCTAATTCCCTTTGATAGCCCTGCAAACTCCACATTCCTCCTAAACAAAGGCGATCTAGTTCCACTGCGGCCTCGATACCGGCTTGAGTCAGGGGCAATATCTGCAATGTTGAGAAGGTCATATAATTTTTTTAGGGGTTTTGTTATATGCGTCCGCGATCGCGATTGATATCGTAGATTACTTTTTCGATATACCAACGTTCTGATTTTCCTGGATATTTAAGCCTAGCTTGGTCTAATAAGCGTTCTGCTAATTTAGCATCTCCCTGTAAGGCTTTGAGGAGATCGCGATCGATATTACCACCGCGTCTGATTCCCTTGGTTTTGCGAGAGTTTTGCCAGACTTTCCAGATTATGATTGCTAATAAAACCAACAGTACGATCGCGATAGGATTCATGGTAGGATTGGGGAAATTTTCGTCTTTTTTATTTTAAGGGAATTTTGATCTCGAAAAGCAGTTTTTTACGAGTCCTGACGATGAAGGCAATCTTGATATCTCGTTACTCCCGCGATCGCAGCCAGTAAAGCCCATCCGAGGGTATTAATTCGCAAATCGAAGACCGAGACATCTAAAAAATTGAAGCCGATACAGGTGATAAAAGCAACAAAAAAAGTAAAGAGAATAAGGCGATCGCGATCGCCAAAAACAGAATTGCCTAATAATAAAACACCTCGTGCCAAAATCCACCCCACGATCGCGCAAAATAAAAGTGTGGCAATGATTCCTGTTTCCGCAGCTAACATCAGGAAAAGATTGTGGGGATGTCCCAACCAAACATCCGTTGCATCCTTGTCGAGAAAAGAAAAATTCCGCAGTCCCCAACCCAAGAGAGGGCGATCGCGAATCAGATGCCCGCAAAATTGCCATTGCGTCATGCGTAAAAGAGGAATAGGCATATTGGGATACATTTCCCCCGATAGCCGTCCCCAGAAGAAATAAGGGACGATTTGGCGCAATGTTTCCCCTCCCCATGCTGGGGCAAAAGAAGCCCAGGCGATCGTCCCCGCACAAGCCGCAATTCCTAACACTAATAATCGCCAACCGATGTAAAATGCAAAAGCCAAACTACCTAAAATGGCTAACACCCAAGCATTGCGAGATTGGGTGAGAAGAAGAGACAGAGAATTCAGAAAAATTGCCCCCGATAAGAATCCTAAAACTTGTAAAGATTGGCGTTGCTTGTCTTCATTCCACTGTCGAAATACGTCGATCCATAAGCCCAAAGTTAACATTAAAATAACCAAAAGATAAAAAGCAAGGACATTTGCATACATGAAAGCAGAAGACATTCGCCCTTCAGGTTTACCGTAGGGAATGAGAGTCCACCCCGAAAGCGTCGCCCAAAATTCGGGAGTTATCCAGCCAAAAAATATCTGTCCTAAACCGAGAAAACAAATGGGTAGAGAGGAAAAGACTAATAACCAAGCCAGTTTGCGTAATTGGCTGGGGGTTTGAATCAGAAAATGAACCGTACAAAACCAGATAAAATAAGGGAAAAAATTGGCCATTCCCGCTAAGGCTTCCAGGGGGCGATCGGCAAAAACCGTACTGATAAAAAGGAGCAAACTGAGGAGGGCAAAAGCGCGAGTTAAGGGAGATTTGACGATCGCTTTCCCTTCTTTCGGCCAAACCCCGATCGCCGCAGCAGAATAAGGAATAGCGGCTATTCCAGGCAACATGGGTTGCAGAAATGCCCCAATTTGAAAACTATCCCACATCCACAGGTCCCGGAGGTAAGCCAAAGATGAAGACTGTTTGCTCGTTTTTTTCCACATCTTCCTCTCTTCCTCTCCTCCTCTCTTTTTTATCCTAAGCCCAACACTCCGATCGCGTCAGGCGAATTTGTGCCAAGGCAAAGATTGTTGGGATAATGCGGCTGTAGTTAGTGGCGATCGCCCGCCAACCGAGATCGGCGAAAAAACTTGCCCAGAGGATGGGACCGAGGAAAGCAAAGGCGGTTTTTACGGCCCCCTGTCGTGCCACAGCAACCGCCATGCCGCGTTTTGCGGTTTGTAGGGCTAAATGGTGTTGCAGTTTGCTGGCGGCGATCGCGCCTCCTTGGACGAGGGTAGCGCGGGCGGCTTGGTAACGGGCAAAATGCAGGGCAAATTGCTTGGCGATCTGTTGCAAAATTAGGGATTGTACCACGGAATTTACGGCGATAACGCCACTGCCTTTGAGGAGAATGGTCACGGGATCGTTTTGCAATTTTAAGGGCAGGGGACGGGCAAGATCGGCATTAGCGAGGGACTTCTGGACGCGATCGCTCAAATCTTTCTTTTCTGAAGCGGGAAGACCCTGCCAAATTTTGCCCATTAAGTGTAAAAACACTTCCGCTTCGAGATCCACGACGCTCATTTCTTGGGAGTAGGGCATTTTGAGATAATGGCAAACCCGCAGCAAAACTTGGCGATAGGAGATATTTTGGCTTTGCCCTTTTAATACAGTCAAGCCATCAGCAGCGAGAAAGCGAAATCTTTGTTCAATGGAGTCTAGCCAAGAAATGCGATCGCGGCTTTGTACTTCTAGCACATCGGGCATTCGCAAGTAATCGATGGGGTTCAAACGGCGACAGAAAAGGATATTGGTGAGTTGTTGCAGTTCTTCTTCGTTAGCGAGTTCTAGGGCTTCTCTGAGTTCGTCCAATGGTTTAACCTCCAAAACGATTTATTTTTCCCGACGATCCCGAGTTGAGTTTTTCCATTCTACTATGCTCGTGGGAGTTAGGCGTTTATCCTCTCAGAGTACAGTTAGCGGACGCGATCGGCGTGCAATTCTTGGTAAGGGAAGCATTCAGCTAAAAGCGTTGGTGTTTGGGTGGACTGGAAAGGGTATAAATTTGGGTTTCTCGGGCGATCGCCTCGCGAATATAACGAGGTAATTGTGCTGCTCCTAACCAGGAAACTCCATCAAATTCTCGTAATTTTCCTGTTATTTGTTCTGCGATCGTTTTATCGATCGCCTTCGGATCGGGATGGGTATTGATGGGGCGATCGGCGGCCATAATAAATCCCCAATTAGAAAAGAAGCTAGGAATAAAATAAGTATAGGATTCAACATCAGAAAACAGAGATTTCACAGTGTTAAACAAACGAGCGTGTACGGGAAGATAAGGAAAATCTACCGAGCCAGCCTGCATAACAAAACACCCTCCCGGATTGAGATGGCGACGAACTTTCTGGAAATATTCTTGCGTGAATAGCTGAAAAGAGGGACCTTCTTCAATGGGGTCAGATAAGTCGGAGACGATCGCATCAAAAGTTTCCTGAGTTTCCTCGAGAAATGCCATAGCATCACCAATTTTTAAGAGGGTACGGGGATCGTCAAAAGCATTTTGGTGCATTTCTGGTAAGTATTGGCGACAGGCTTCTACGACCTCCCCATCAATATCAACCATCACAACTTGTTCGACACTTTTCCAGCGTAAGACTTCTCGCAAGGTTGCACCTTCTCCTCCTCCTAAAATTAACACGCGCTGGGGTGCTTTTTCGCAGGCTAATAGAGCCGGATGTACCAAAAATTCGTGGTAGAAATGTTCATCTATAGTAGAGGATTGATAGTCACGATCGAGGAGTAATGATTTACCGTAAGAACTACTTTCAACAATATGAACTTGTTGATAAGCTGTTTTCGTAACAAATAAAATTTGATCGATCGCGTGCAAGCAAACATCTCGCTCGGTGATGGGGGTACAAATTTTTAAACCAGTGCTGAAATAGTCTTCAGGCATGAATTTTTAAGTCTATAGAATGTTGATTTACGGTTCAGATTCGTGTCAGATCGCGCAGGAATTAGCAATTAAAAATCGGAGATTGTTTGCTGAAGTCCCGTTAGGATTCCCAATGACTGCAAACGAGAATATGGTGGGGAGAATTTTCTTGGAAGGGCGTACTATCATAATTGCCAAAACAACGATCGACTCTAAAACCATTGTACTTCAAAATTGCTTTGATTTCTTGAGGAAAATAAATACGATGTTCGAGTCGATCTGACACAACCTTTCCATTCGGGAAGTGATAAATTATAATTTCAGAGTAAATTTGTCGCTCAAAATCATATTCTTGATCGAACTTAGTGTCTATCTTTTCTCCAGTGCGAGGATGAACAAATTCACGCAGGTTTTCAACTAAACCCATATTCTCAAAAAACTCGCGCCAAAACTGAGGAGAAAAATAAGGAATATCCAAAATAAGTTTTCCGTTAGATTTGAGATGTGTTTTACAGTTTTTTAGTATAGCTTCTAGGTCGTCTAACTCATGAAAGTAACTGAGAACATAATAGGGAGCAAGAATACAAGCAAATTTTCGCTCTAAATTGAAGGTGCGGGCATCTTCTTGAATCCATTCAACGCGATCGGTTTTTTTTCGAGCCTGCGCTAACATAGACTGGGAAAAATCAACACCAACAACAGAAAATCCCGCCTCCATTAAGGGGATTGAAACCCGCCCTGTACCACAGCCAATTTCAAGTACTGGATCGCCACATTCTTTAACTCGTTCCCGCCAAAATACCCGATCAATTTCTGTTGTGTGGTCTGTATCAAATAGACAAGGTGAAGCGAGATAAGCATCATAAATATCGCCATCATAGAAAATCAAGCGATCGACATCCATTTTTTTCATTTTTTTATTTTCATTCAATTTTGCAATTACAAGCACCGACTTTTTATATCATAATACTTTTCAAAAGTCAACACCTACCCTATTATCTTACTAATCTCTCCATCCCAATTCTGGAGAACTTGACGAGCAATTGTATTTAATCGATCTGATATCTTTTCCTCAACTTCTAAGTTGAAAACTCCTCCAACATATCCCCAAGCATAACTGTCTCCACTTTCCGGAACAAATAGCGTCATGTCGGCGTTAGATTTAAGATTCTCTAGTTTTTGTACCCTCTCTACAATCAGAGGAAACTGATATTTTTCTTGGCATCGATCGCCCAGTTTGGGATACCGAAAAAAGATGTCCCGACAGTAAGTTTTACCCTCTCGAATAGTTTGCACTTCTTTCTGTACGTGCATTATTAAATTTCTGAATGTCATTTGACTATCTATTTTGAGACAAAAAGGGACATGAGAAGCAAAAAAGCCTGCTAATTGTTGGAACTCTTGTTGTATTTTTTCATCCCTGTATCCTAACTCTATATCAAATATTTTTTGATGTATATGAACATAAATTATAAAAATAGATAAAAGAAAATCAGATAAATTTTCTTGGGGATATTGGTTTTCTAAAACATTGAGAACTTCATCAGGTAACGAGCTATGAGTGACGACATACTCTGGGAAATTTTTGTCTAAATTGGAGACATTATTCTGCGTTAAAGCAGTAGGTTGTAGTTGAGTCAATCTTGTTAACCAAAAGTCTTCTTGTTTGAGAGCCTGTTTGTAGCTTTTGGTTAGGCGATCGCCTAATGTTGCATCTAGATCGCTAAACTGATATCCTGCAAATAAGGAAAACTTAGAAATAAATTCAGAAAGCGGTAATATTTCACCATCAATTGTAAAAACTTTGCTTAAAAGAATATCATTGGTTTTCGTCGCAATCTGAAGGGAGTGAGACTGTATCTTAACAATTGTTCCAGGAGGATGACCGGATTTCAAGTTTAAGAGACAAACTTGAGAAACAATGATAAATTCATTCTCAATGACAATTTTAGGTGTACCGACATAATTTTTATAAGAAATATAAGTTAGAGCGCGAATAAAAGTATCAATATCTTCGGCAGAAAGATGCCAAGAAAAAACACACCCCATCGGGGGACGTTTGGAGAAATAATAATATGTTCTCTCTTGCAAATTTTGCTTGGTGGTTGAGATGCGATCGCCGCTTAATTCGGCTAATTCATCAATAAGTTGACGGAAAGATTCAACAGCAGCCCAATCGCATTTTTGGTTTAATGAGTAAGCTGTTTCCGTAGGTGATACTGTACAGGAAACTTGTTTGATAATGTCGCCAGTATCCACTCGCCCACTCATAAAATGCCAGGTTATTCCATGTATCTCTTCACGATTCACAATTGCCCAATATTCTACTTCACAACCTGCATATTTTGGTAAAAGAGAATTATGGTAGTTTATCGCTCCTTTCCGAGGAAGTTTTAATATTTCCTCAGAAAGAATATAGTAATTTTCAATGCTAAACAAATAGTCGAAAGGATGTTGACTTAAAAAGTCGATGATGTCGTCATCGGAAGACGAGCATTCGTTATTGATTGCTAAAAAAGGCAAATTCTGTTCCGATGACCATTTTGCTAACGTACTATCTAAAGAAATAAAACCATGAACTTTATGTCCGCGATCGAGCAGAGACTGTACGCATTTCAAACAAGGTAAAATGGATGCTCCTATGACAAAGCAACTGAGGGGTTGGGGATGATAATCATTGTTTTGTAACTCTGCCATTTTAGAGACTGGTAGAAAGTGTTTAAAGTATTTTACAATGCTTCGAGAGCATGGAATGATGAGATAATTAGATACATCTCTGGTATAATTCCATCAAATAATATAGCAATAGTAAATTAAGTTGTCAAGTTCTTGATTTTTAATGCAGTCTTAATCGATTTGCTTCTGAACGCCGTAATTACAAGTATTATTGCTTTATTCATCTGGTTATTCCCCGAGCAAATCATTGCAATTTATTTAGATAAGTCTAGCACCAACTATACTGAAATTACGAATATATCCATGTCAATTAGGTCAATTCGCGAGACTCCATCAAAAATTTAACCAGAAACGGTAAGATTAATGTTGCATCTGCATGAACTTCGCTAAACATTCCTCGTGTTTCCATTTTTCGCCAAGACATTCCTTCTGAATAACTACATCCTGACAAATGACCATAGTGCATAGGATCGGGACAAATTCGACAGCCATAAGATAATTTTCTTTCGGGTAGGTTAAAATCCTTGTATCCGTTCAGAAGTTCAACTAAAGGAGCCAGATTTTGGATATAGTTTCTTGGCACTCCTCCACCCACTGTAAAAATGCCTGTTTTTTTAACATTAGTCATCATTTCTACTAAATATTGTGTATCGAGTTCGAGATCGAAGACGATACGCGATCGCCCTGTTTGCTCGCACATTCGGTTATAAATATAGATATCATTGCCAATTTCTGAGTCAACAAAAGCAGGTACAATTACAGGAACATTCTGCTCATAAGCTGATTTTAAGATTCCGCGTTGTCCTGAATATTCTTTCGCAAGATGTTCGCCAACTATCTGATGAAAATATCGCGTTCCAATCGGTTTTAGATGAGTATATTCATCGAGAATACGATCTAGTATTGTTTTAATATGCTCTAAGTTATCTTCAGGTTCTAATGTATCTGTCACCCGATTCATCTTTAATTTTGCTAAATTAGCATCATCTTTTTGAGGATTATATTTGAAGTGTTTTAAGCCCACACTTTCAACTAATCCATGAGCCATCAAAGCACCTGTGCTACAAACAGCTTGTACGGCTTTCATATCGATTAAATCGCAAATAATCAATCCCATTTTGGCAATGGTCATTGCACCACTTAATGTCAGAAAAACTAGACAATCTGGATCTTGTATCATGGCGCGTAATGTTTGAGATCCCGAACTGACTTCGGCGGCCAATCCCTCATAATGGGCTAAAATTTTCATGAGGTCGGTGATAGAACTTTTCCGATCGCGCAACCTTTCTTCCAAGGTTATAAAAATGACTGGGAGGAGAAAGTTAGGATCGGAAAAGATAACATTGGGAAAATAGCCATCTGTGGTTTGACCTGGTTTTACCATTGCAAATTGATTCAAAAAAATAGCCTCTTTGGGAGTGCTATAGATATTCTCTGCTACACTTTCTGAATATGCCCCAATAACGATCGCATTTTCGCCTCCAAAAACAGGTCGAGTATAATCCTTTGGTGCAACGATTTTTGTAAACCATTTTCGGGCGCTCATTTCTTGTAATAACTGTCCGAGAGGACTGTCTAAATTCCCGTCATAAATAGCAATCGGGGCTTTATTTGTCACAATCCACTCGTAAATTTTAGTAGTTGTTTCTCCCAGCATCCTCGCCCCAAAGGAGCAATAACTCATGGCTTCAACAATATCACTAACAGAATAACATTTTTGTAAGTTGAGAGGTTCGAGTTCTTTTAAAAAAGAGTCAGTCGTATTCATTTGCATACAAGATTAAATCACACTAAAATAATTTATGAAGAAATTTTCAGGATAAAAGTTGAACTTTTTAACGGTTGAAAGAGTTAGAAATTCTCTTTCCTTTGTTTGAAAATGCCGTGCGATCGCCGCGAAGACCTAAAAACTATACCACAAAACCTTTAACAGCAAACGAAACTGCTCTCGTTTCAGCTTAACTATATACTTTGCAATCTTTGTTTAGATGTCGATATCGGCATCTATTTTTTTATGGGGTGCGATCGCTAGAATTGGAAAAATCGATAATATATTTATGAAATCTAAAACTTTACCGTCTTTTTGGCAATCGTATCGCACTCTGGACTTGAAAATACAAAAACAAGCAAGAAAAGCGTATCATTTGTGGAGACAGAATCCCTTTCACCCTTCCTTACATTTTAAATGTATCGATCGCGAGAAAGGCATCTGGTCTGTTCGTATAACTCGAAAATATCGAGCAATAGGTATTCTTGAAGAAGATACAGTAACTTGGTTTTGGATTGGGAGTCACGACAATTACGAGCAATTTTACTCTTAGCAATCGCTTTTCCAAATTTGCCAATTACAAGCGATCGTAATCCATTGGAGTTGCTTTTCCCTCTGCTATTTCTTGTTTTGCCTGTATTGCAGTACGAATCAATTGAGGTCGAGTTTTTTCCACTAACCGATCCCACTCAAGTTCATCTTGCAAATCAGCCAAATATTCTCGTAAATGAGCGATCGCTTGCTCATGAAGCTCATCTGGCAAAGATTCTAGCATTTTGACGACAGTAGCAATATTTTCTGAGGACATTTTCTACGCCTTGCTTTCAGAGTGACTGGTTTAATTATAGGTCTTTGTGCTGCTTGTCCGGCAATTATCTCAGTACCTGAGAATTTACTAGGATGGACGAATGCGAATGAAACTGCTCTGAATATAGGTGACGGGTACGTCACCCATTTCAATTTCATTTTTCCTTTAGCTTTCCTATGATACATCCTTACGACTTGTTCAAAAACATCCAAACCATCCTGAAGGAATTTGCCGATGCAGAGTTCCAAGAGCGAGTTTGGGTGCGTGGTGAAGGGGAAGAGGTTTCCAACTGGACGGAAGCCATGTGTAAATTATTTGACGATTATCAGTTTGATGATTTTCTAGATAAAAGCTGGCCGAAATTGGGACTTTCCGAACCTATTTCAACAGTTATAATCTATTGGGATCGCTTTTCCCTCGGCTATAAAATGCGATTAAACCAAAATAAGAAAAGGAGAGCCAAAAAGCTCTCCACGACCAGCAAACTTAGAAACGCGATCGCGCTACGCGAATTCGGGTAGAATTTCAGTCATATGTAAGAAGCGAACAGACTGATTGCGAGCGTGAAATGACATAAAACTGCGAGCAGCTTCTACAGGGAAAAGGTTTTTCCATGCTAACCATTCTTTCTGAATAGCGCTCAATTCTAAGGTTAAACTATTGGGAATACTAACACGACAACAATCGATGATGCGGATTGCCTCGCTGAGTAAATATTTCGTTTGTCTATCTTGATTGATATTGGTAATTTGTACTGCGATCGCGGCAAACAGTGAAGCCAAAATTCTCAATTTTTGTTGCCAATTTAAAGACTGTAATTCTAAGTTAGTTGGAAAAGCTGTAATTTGCATGGTCGAATTCCTCAAAATACAAGGGATTAATTCAATTTATCGAACTGTGCGTTTCTCTATTCCTACAATGCCGTCTTTCTTTCAACAAAGCCAAGATCGGTAATGGATCAGCCTACTTATCAACGCTATCAACTATCAAAGCTATCAACTGTCAACTATCAACTATCAAAGCTATCAACTGTCAACTATCAACTACAATTGATCTTGCACGATGGGTCAAAATACGCTATGGCAACGCTGAAATCGTCGAAATTGGGCTTGAGTCGAATTCAACAGGCACGCAAGGAGAAGGGATGGAGTTGGAATGCAGAAGATGACACTTGTTTTCTTGAAGCCAGCCAAATTTTAGAACCTACGGGAACTTGGCATACTGGGGGACCTTATGCCTATGGGGTGTCTCTGGGGACGTGGAAGCGCTTTCTGGCTGGGAAATACCCCATTAGTGCCAAAACTTTTAAGGTCTATTGTCAAATCCTAGGACTACCTTGGGAGGAGATTGTCGATCGCCGGGATACTCACTCAAGTGCAAGCAAGCAAGACTGGGATGAGGAGATTGATGTTTCTTGCTTTTACGGACGCGAAGAGGAACTCGGACAACTCGAACAATGGATCCTTGGCGATCGCTGTCGTCTCATCATTTTATCGGGTATGGGGGGCATTGGCAAAACTTCTCTCTCGGTTAAACTGGGAGAAAATTTACAGGAACAATTTCAATATGTCTTGCGGCGATCGCTGCGTCACGAACCTCCTATTGGCGATCTCTTAACAGAAATTCATACTTTTCTTTGCACTAAGACTGAACCTCAAATTCCCCCTGCGATCGAGGAACAAATTGCTCAAATTGTTGAGTTTTTACGCGATCGCCGATGTTTGTTATTATTGGATGATTTTGAAGCTATTTTATCGAGGGGAAAATTAGCCGGACAATACCAGAAAAATCACCAAAATTATAGCGAACTGATTCGTCGAATTGGTCAAGAACGCCATCAAAGTTGTTTGCTGATCGTCACCCGAGAGAAACCGAGAGAAATTACTGCTTTAGCAAGCGATTCTTCTCCAATTCGCGCTCTAAAATTAAGAGGATTATCTCTAGAAAAAGCGCGAAAAATATTGACAGATCGCGGGTTTTCTGCATCTCAAAATGGTACAAATCAATTAATTCAACTCTATCGCGGGCATCCTCTGGCTTTAAAACTGATTTCTAGCACCATTCAAGATATTTTTGGGGGAGAAATTTTTGAGTTTCTCAAACAAAGTACCTTGGTTTTGGGAGATATCATGCCGACAATTTTTTATCAACAATTCGATCGCCTCTCAACATTAGAGCGAGAAATTGTCTATTGGCTGACAATTGAAGGTGATCCCGTTTCTCTTTCTCAAATTAAGAACGATCTGCGATTTTCGGGAACTTCTTCCTCGGAAATTGTCGCGGCTTTAGAATCTTTAAAGCGGCGATCGCTTTTAGAGATTTCTAAATCTATCGATGGGTTTGCGGAATTTACTTTAGGCACTGTTTTTATGAAGTATATCACCAAGCAATTGCTTGATGAATTTTTGCGTGAAATAGAAACAATATTAGAAGGGCGATCGCTCCAAAATATTAAAATTATGAAAACCCATTGTTTGGTAAGTCCGCGAGGTGAACGGAATGATAAGCGAGATTTAATTCTCAGAAAACTCCAAGAAAAACTCGAACTAACGCTCAGTTTTGCCGATGGTTTAGAAGAAGTTATGGAAATTCTTAAAGATCGTGCTATGAAAGATATTGGTTATGCTAAAATTAATTTGAGTGCTGTTTTATCCACGAACAAATAAAAAATAACCCACAACAACGATGAAAATTGCGATCGCGCAACTTAATCCTACGATCGGCGACCTGAATGGTAATGCGAATACCATTCTCGAAACAGCGCAAACAGCTTCAGAACAAGGCGTTCAACTGTTATTAACCCCAGAACTTTCTTTATGCGGTTATCCTCCCCGCGATTTATTGCTCAATCCAAATTTTGTGGCAAAAATGTTACAAAAGTTACAGCAATTGGCACGAGAATTACCGCAAAATTTAACAGTTTTAGTCGGGACTGTCGAACCTAATCCCAAAGCAGAATTGCAAGGTCAAAAACCGCTTTTTAATAGTATTGCGCTCTTAAATCAAGGAGAAATTAAACGCATTTTTTATAAGCGTTTGTTACCCACTTATGATGTTTTTGACGAACACCGTTATTTTACGGCAGGGGATGAAAGTAATTATTTTATTTTAGAAAATGAAGGACATTCTCTCAAAATTGGCGTAACTATTTGTGAAGATTTATGGAATGATGAGGAGTTCTGGGGAAGACGCAGCTATCAAGTGAATCCTATCGAAGATTTAGCGCGATCGCAGGTTGATTTTATTGTAAATTTGTCGGCTTCTCCTTACAGTGTCAGCAAACAGAAATTACGGGAAGCAATGTTACATCATTGCGTTTTGCGTTATAAAATTCCGATAATTTATACCAATCAAGTCGGGGGAAATGACGATCTTTTATTTGATGGTAATAGCATTGCATTTAATCGAAATGGTGCTTTAATTTGTCGTGCCAAAAGTTTCACAACCGATGTAAAAATTGTTGAATTCGATCCAGAAAAACGAGACTATTTGCCTGCTGAGATTGTACCTTTACCCAATTCTGAAGAAGCAGAAATCTGGTCGGCATTAGTATTAGGAGTGAGAGATTATGCTAGAAAATGCGGCTTTTCTCAGGTTATTTTAGGCTTAAGCGGAGGCATTGATTCTGCTTTGGTTGCGGCGATCGCGGCTGAAGCAATGGGTGCAAAAAATGTCTTAGGGGTTTTAATGCCTTCTCCCTACAGTTCCGATCATTCCCTCATAGATGCGGAAGCATTAGTTAATAATTTGGGCATTAACAGTCAAACGATCGCGATCGCAGCAGCAATGACGGCTTACGATCGCCTATTAAACCCCTTATTTAGAGAGACAGAATTTGGTATCGCAGAGGAAAATATTCAATCACGAATTCGCGGCAATTTATTAATGGCGATCTCCAACAAATTTAATTATCTTCTCCTCTCTACGGGGAATAAATCAGAAATGTCCGTGGGATACTGCACCTTATACGGGGATATGAATGGGGGTTTAGCCGTTATTGCCGATGTTCCTAAAATGCGAGTTTTTGCCCTCTGTCGCTGGTTAAATCAGGAACAAGAAATCATTCCTAAAAATATTATTATTAAGCCTCCCAGCGCAGAACTCAAGCCCGAACAAACCGATCGCGACTCTCTTCCCCCTTACGAAATTCTCGACGATATTCTCTGTCAATTAGTCGAAAAGCATCAATCGATTGAGGAGATTGTCAGGTCCCGAGGCGATCGCGCTACAGTAGAAAAGATAGCACGTTTGGTCGCTCGTGCCGAATTTAAGCGCCGTCAGGCACCACCAGGGTTAAAGATTACCGATCGCGCTTTTGGGACCGGTTGGCGAATGCCGATCGCTTCTCGAGTCACAGATTAAAACTCGCAAAATTTTCACTTAACAAAGAAAAGATTTATGAGAGACAATACAAGCAAAAATTCTTTACTACTTCCCATGAAATTAGTAGGAAAATGGGGAAAATGGGCGATCGCAGTCTTAGGATTATTTATTATATTAGGAATGTGGCGAACTGGGACTAACTTTGTTGGCGAAATAACAACCTTCTTTCGGATTGAAATAAAAGAACCGGAAGTAGATATCGCTACAGTTATTGTTGAAAAAATTCGCGGTGCAAGTGAATTAACAACTGCTATTTATACGACAGAAACAGTTGTTCCAACTCATCAAGATCGCGAATTAATGGGAACTTTTCAATTTCGGACAAAAATGCTTTATATTGCTTATGGGGAAGTAAAAGCAGGAATCGATCTGAGTCAATTAACCCCAAAAAATGTTAAAATTGTAGACAATATTCTCTATATTCAACTACCAGCACCGCAAATTTTAGATGCTAATATTGATGTAACGCGATCGCGAATTTATGACTACGATCGCGGTGCTTTTAATTTAGGTCCCGATGTTGGTGCCGAACTACAAACTTTAGCACAACAAACCACCTTAAAGAAAATCGTTGCAGGTGCGTGCGAACAAGGACTCCTCAATGAAGCAAACGATCGCGCTAAATTAGCAATTACTCAATTATTAAACTTAGCAGGACACGAACGAGTCGAAGTAACAACAACCCCACCTTATTTAAAAACCTGTCAACAGAGTTAGGAACAGTAAGCTAAATACAAACTTATTTGCAATTAGTTTTACAGTTAACTCGGAGATGTTTTTCTGGGAACTAACTGTTTTCTTAAATACTTTGTCAAGGGTTTTTCAATTAAATCATAAAAAATACAAGAAATTCCAATCGAAATTATCGCAATTAACGAACCGAGAATAAAATAGTTATTAATTGCTTCATTGAGTTTCAATTTTAAACTCAATTGAACTAAAGCAGAAATAACAGGACTGTGAATGAGATAAATTGAATAAGACGCATCTCCGAAATAAGTAAAGATTT
This sequence comes from Spirulina sp. 06S082, assembly GCF_034932145.1. NCBI lineage: Bacteria > Bacillati > Cyanobacteriota > Cyanophyceae > Spirulinales > Spirulinaceae > Spirulina > Spirulina sp. 06S082. The sequence continues at coordinate 19,625 of NZ_JAYGHV010000280.1, forward strand.
TGGGAATTTCTACACCGTTTTTAATATCAATTGAAGCGGCACCCATCACCAGAAAGAAACAGGGAATTCCTGAAAATATCGTTCGATTAATTGTAAAGTCAATTCCAAAAAGATTAATAATATTGACCTCATTAATAACACCATAAGTTTGTAAATAACTAAATAGCAATAACGATCCGAGTCCTAGAAAAAATATTGTTCTGCGATAGTGCAAAGAATAATTGAGAACAATATAAGCAGCAATACAACCAAACAAAAACTCCAAATTAAGAGAATTGAAAACAAGTCCCCATCGAGGATATTCTGCGGGAGAAATGGCAAAAGCACTAATAAATTGACTGGTAGAACCCAAAAGAACGATCGCAATTATAGCCAAATAAAAACGACGTGGTAGAATATAATTTAAACTGAAAATAAGATAAAAGAAAAGAATTAGAATTAAAGTCCAGCCTACATTTAAAATAGGAGCTTGCTGTTGAGGAAAGAGCAGAAATGATTGTATCGTTGAGCTTAGAGTTAAAGGGGTATTATTTTTAAATCCCGGTATTAAAAGTAAGAAAAGAAGAATCCCTAGAGTAGCCAGCCAATAAATCGGGTAAATCCGAACAAATCGCTTTAATAAAAAAGATTTAAACCTTGTGAAACTCCGTTGTAATAAATTTTGATGTTGAGTATAAATAATGATAAATCCACTGAGTACAAGAAAGTAATCAACCCCAGACCAACCAAACTTGAAGATATCAAAAAAATAAACCGCATTAAATTTCTCATTTGTTAACTGATCGACATGAAATAAGGCCACCGCGATCGCAGCAAGTCCTCTAAATAGTTGTAATAGATTGAGAGTTTTGGGTTTATTGTTCGTTTGTTGCTGCATTTTTTCGTTAATTAAAGCAAATAAAATTTAAAATTTCAGGGATTTCTCCGTTTTTAATAACCGTCAGCAGGCATAATAAAAGAGAAAGAATTAAAAAAGATTGGGAATGATGCTCCGTTTTCGTCGTTGGTTGACTTTATCTCTCCTTACTTTCCTAGCTATGTTTCTGGCGATCGCTTGTTCGGGGGGGACACCCTTTGTTAACGAAACAGCGATTCGCATTGGTTCAAAAGATTTCGCCGAACAATTCATCTTAGCCGAAATGTATGCGTTAATTCTCGAAGATAATGGCTTTGCAGTAGAACGAAAACTCAATTTGGGGGGAACTCCTGTCGCTCAGAGTAGTTTAATACAGGGAGAAATCGACTTTTATCCAGAATATACTGGAACGGCACTTTTAGGCGTATTAAAACTGCCAGGAAATAGCGATCGCCAAAAAGTTTACGAAACCGTCGCTCGAGGATACAAAGAGCAATTTAATCTTATCTGGCTTGCTCCCTCCCCTATGAATAATACACAAGCGTTGGTTGTAACTCAAGCAGGGGTAGAAAAATATGGGTTGAAAACAATTTCTGATTTGATCGCCAATGCAAATCGAGTCACTTTGATCGGACCACCAGAATTTCAAGATAGGGAAGATGGGTTGCCAGGTTTGGAGGAAGTATATGGCAAATTTACCTTAAAAGAATATAAATCCGTTGATGCGGGATTGCGCTATCAAGGACTAATAGAAGGAGAAGCTGATGTTGCAGTGGGATTTAGTACCGATGGAGAAATTAGTGCTTATAATTTGGTGATGTTAGAAGATGATAAAAATCTTTTTCCTCCCTATCAAGTTGCTCCAGTCATGCGTCAAGAACTCCTCGATCGCCATCCGGAAATTATAGATATTCTCAATTCTGTCACAATTCGTCTCACCGATGAAGCAATGCAAAAATTAAATTATGAAGTTACAGGAAAACAGCGAGAACCGGCTGATATTGCCAATGAGTTTTTGCAGGAAGAAGGATTATTGAAGCGGTAAGCGATACTGCTTATCTGAAGATTTCACTGTGAAAATACTTCAGGTAAAGTAGTTTTTTCTCCTTGCATTGACCAGCCATTTTTCTCTGCATTTTTTTCGAGTTTCTGAACTCGAGTTTCTGATAAAGGATGACTGTAAAAATATTCAGTAACCTTTAATTCTGTTTCTTCCTCTTGAAGGCGTTTAAACAAATCCAAACTATGGCCGCCATGACCATAACGACGTATTACCGCATTTAAACCAGATAAATCTGCTGCGGATTCTTGACTTCTACTATAGTTTAAACTCGATAAATTGAGTACCGTTCCCACAACTCTAGAATCCCCCGATCCTGATGTGCCAAAAACAAGCGACCAACCCAAATTAAGAACTAATCCTCGACCCAAACCGCGTAACCCATCTCGGTTTCGTAAATGTCCCAATTCATGTGCTAAAACAAAGGCTAATTCATTTTCTGATTTTACCTCATCGAGAAAAGCAGTAGTGACGAGAACATGGCCTCCTGGTATCGCTGCAGCGTTGACAATTGGACTTTTTAAAAAATGTAAAGTTAGGGGAATTTTATCCTCTGGGTCTTGGAGAGAATCGAGCAATTCTTGTAGGTGAGAAATGCGAGGATCGTTTTCAATAGGTGTTCCACCTAATAATAAATAAGCACTGGCAATAGACGAATCGCCGATCGCTTTTTCGGTTTCTATTGGAATGCGAGGGACGATCGCATCTACGGCTAAACCCAAGGCAATATAAATCGCCAAACTCACCCCTACAACCGTCCCCAATAACTGTGCTAAGTTCGTTAGGGGATGAATTTTAGAAATGTTAACTTCTTCGGTGATTTCCTTGGGTTTATATGTCATTTTATTAACAAATTGTTAAAAAATTATTAACAAAAGTCTTAACGAATGGCTGTCCCATAAACAATAACTTCTAATGAAGCAACTCCCTGTTTGCTGCTATTGCCAATTGTTGCTGTTTCATAGCGGACATTCAGCACTTGAGTGGCTCCCCAGGCGATCGCCTCTTCCTTTAAGCGTAACAAACTTTCCCGACGAGCGCGATCGAGGAGGGTTTCATATACTGTTACTCGTCCCCCACTAAGTTCCGTAATGCCAAAACAAAAGTTTTAAAAGCATCAGGAGAAATCACCACTTCTCCTACAACTAATCTTGCTTCTCTCGCTTCGGGTAACGGCTGTTTGCACCCATAATTAACAACAGGAAGGTGAAGGGTTTGGCGCTCTCGTTTACGAATACTTTCGTAATGCTGTTTCTCGAAATATGCACCGATTAAGTACCCAAAACCAATCACGAAAAAAGGGGAGAGAATAACAATCAGATCCTCCATGATTATGATACTCTCACTGCTGTTCCATAAGCGAACAATTCTGCTGCACCTTGAGCCACAGAAGAGGTCGCAAAACGGATATTAACAATGGCATTTGCTCCTAATTGCTGCCCTTGGAGTACCATGCGATCGAGGGCTTCTTGGCGTGCTTCCTGAAGAAGTTCGGTATACCCTTTGAGTTCGCCACCGACAATATTTTTTATCCCCGCTAAAAAATCTTTGCCGATATTTTTAGCACGAACGGTACTGCCTTGTACAATGCCGTAATGTTCCAAAATTTCTTTTCCGGGTACACCTTCGAGGGTAGTGAGAATCATAGTTTTCTTGCTGTTAAGAATGAAAAAGTGAAAATCTTTCTTTGCAATAAGGGTAATTGATTAAAAATCATCGCATACCTTTCTTCTTTTCAGGGTATCTGTAACAATTTTGTAATGCGATGGACAATCAAAACGCCTGCTCTATTCTCAGATTGATTCTGAATGGTTAGGAAAAGTATTATCGGGAAAAACGATCGGAGTTTGTAGTGCCAGAGAAACTTTAACATTTGTGCCGATCGCCAATGCTTTTAAAACATTAGAACGGACAAGTAATTCCTGTCCAGAAGTCATCTCCACCCGGTAACAATGTTCTCTCCCGAGGAATTGGCGATCGCCAATCACGCCATTACCGCTTTCGTCTGGTTGTAAAATAATCTCCTCTTGACGTACCATTAAATCCCCCTTATTTTTTCCTTTATCTTCTGCAACAAAATAGCCGAATTCTGTCTCCCAACCTTGGCCAGAATACCGTGCAGGGATAAAATTAGCTTGGGTCACAAACTCCGCCACAAAGCGAGAAACCGGATGTAAATAGACTTCCTCGGGAGTTCCCACCTGTTCTAAATATCCCCCTTGCATAACTCCCACAGAATCTGAAATTGAAAGAGCTTCTTCTTGATCGTGAGTCACAAAAATCGCAGAAGTTCCGGCTGCTTTAAGAATACTTCTCAGTTCTTGTCGCAAATGTAACCTCACCTGTACATCCAGATTGCTCAATGGCTCATCTAATAATACCAGTGCTGGACGAGGAGCCAATGCCCGCGCTAAAGCTACGCGCTGCTGTTGACCCCCGGAAATTTGATAGGGATAGCGATCGCCTAATCCACTCAATCCCACCAATTGCAAGACTTCTCGGAGGCGCTGTTTCACCTCCCCTGCCAATTTTCCCCCTTTATGAGTTAACCCAAAGGCAATATTATCCTGTACTGTGAGATGAGGAAAAAGAGCATAGTCTTGAAACACCATTCCCACTCCCCTTTGTTCTGGCGGCAAAAAATGACCACGTTTTGAAACTAAAGTTCCCGCAATCTCAATACTTCCCTCATCAACTTCTTCAAACCCCGCAATAAGGCGCAAAAGGGTTGTTTTTCCGCACCCAGAGGGTCCCAAAAGCGTCAAGATTTCGCCGCGATGGAGGTGAAGGGTAATATCATTGACAACGGGACGTTTTAAGGTGGCAAATTTCTTGGTAACGCGATCGAGATGCAGAATAGTCGGTTTTTGGTTTGACATATCAAGAATGTGAGGACAGGAAACGCAAAAAAGGAACGACTTCCCAATTCTTCCTGGGTATGCTAGGTTAAACTTAGCTTAGTAGTTGAAACTAATTCTCATTAAAACTTTGTAAAGGATTTTGGAGTCTAGGTCAAATTGTCCCTATCTTCCCCCGTTTGGAAAACCCAGAAATTACGACAAGGCGTTGGTCGCAACGTCTTTCCTTTTGGAAATCGTGGCTGGACGCTTCTGGTCGCAGCGATCGCCATCCCCATCTGCGTCCCTATTTTAGTAGTCCTTAGTAGCATTTTTGCGGATTCAGGGGAAGTTTGGAGTCATCTCGCTGCGACAGTATTGCCAGATTATCTCAAAAACTCCGCAATTCTAATGGTCGGAGTCGGTTTGGGAACCTTCGCGATCGGGACCGGGACAGCGTGGTTAACGACCATGTGCCGCTTTCCAGGGAGTCGTTGGCTAGAATGGTTATTATTGCTTCCCCTCGCTGCACCGGCTTATTTATTGGCTTATGTTTATACAGAATTTCTCGACTACTATGGCCTTGTCCAAACAACCCTAAGAAGCATTTTCGGCTGGACGAGTGCGGGAGATTACTGGTTTCCCAATATTCGCTCTATGGGAGGGGCGATCGCCATGCTGGTCCTCGTCCTCTATCCCTATGTTTTCTTGTTGGCGCGAGTTGCTTTTTTAGAGCAGTGTACTTGTACTCTTGAAGCCAGTCGCTCTCTAGGTTGTAACCCCTGGCGCAGTTTTGTGAGAATCGCCCTTCCCCTTGCTCGTCCCTCCATTATTGCCGGATTAGCCTTGGTATTAATGGAAACCTTAAATGATTTTGGCACGGTGCAGTTTTTCGGGATTTCCACCTTTACCACGGGGATTTATCGCACTTGGCTGGGAATGGGAGAACATACGGCGGCGGCACAATTGGCAGCAGTTCTGCTAACCTTTGTGTTAGTTTTAATGGCCTTAGAGCGGCGATCGCGCCGTCAAGCCAAATACTATCAAACCGCCAATCATGCTAAACCTTTTCAACCCTATAAACTGGGAGGATTTCGCGCCGGTACTGCTTTAATTGCCTGTAGTATTCCCGTTATTTTCGGGTTTTTGCTTCCCGTGGGAGTGTTGTTAGAAATGACCCTAAATCGCTCAGAAAGCACCCTGGGTCGTAACTTTTGGGGTTTAGCATCCCATAGCTTGATTTTGGCAGTTTTAACGGCAATTTTCGGGGTCACTCTCGCCCTGGTGATGGCTTACGGACAACGGTTACAAAATAATTTTGCTATGTCCTTTTCGGTACGCATCGCTGCAATGGGTTATGCAATACCAGGATCGGTGATTGCAGTAGGAGTTTTGATTCCTATTGGACGATTTGATAACGCGATCGATAGTTGGATGCGATCGCATTTTGGGATATCTACGGGACTATTATTAAGTGGGACGATCGCGGCACTAATTTTTGCTTATTTAGTGCGCTTTTTAGCCGTATCTTTTAACACAGTAGAGTCGAGTTTGGGGAAAATTCAACCCAGTTTAGACGATGCTGCACGGAGTTTAGGTCATTCCCCTGCAAGTACGCTGATTAAAGTTCACGCACCTTTGATGTCTGGGGGACTTTTAACGGCGGCCATGTTAGTCTTTGTGGATGTCATGAAAGAACTTCCCGCTACTTTAGTAATTCGCCCCTTTAACTTCGATACCTTGGCAATACAAGTCTATCAATACGCTTCTGATGAACGTTTAGTAGAAGCCGCAGCACCTGCACTGGCTATTATTTTAGTGGGAATAGTCCCCGTGATTTTTCTCAGTTTGCGAATTGCGCGATCGCGCCACTGTTAAATTTGGTAAAATTTTGTTATTACAGTGTTTCCTAAATCTATAATCTGAGTTAGGATTCGGGTGATCGTTATATAGTGATTACTTGAATTGTTCTAAATTCTGTACTCAATATCCTAACCTAAAATGTCAAAAAAATTAGCTCGAAAGCCTTTAATAGAGGCAATATTTGAATTGAGGTGGGAATTAAAAGATTCTAAATTTGGAGGAGCTAGAGATCCCAATTATCAACTCTTAGTTGGGAGATTTTTTGATAGAGTTCAACCTAAGTATCCCTACTATCAACGAATGACTCCTGATTTAATTCCAGAAGAAGTTTTAGGAGGGGTTATTCAACATCGTTTTAAAAAGGGTGAAAACCAATATCCACTTATACAGTTGGGTGCTGGTGTTTTAACCATCAATTCTACTGAAGATTATGTTTGGGATGATTTTAAAACTACCGTTTTAGAAGTTACTAGGATATTTTATGATGCTTATCCTAGAAGAGATAACTTAGAAATTAATTCATTAAGTCTTCGATATATAGATGTAGTTGACGTGAATTTTGAAGAAATAGGCCTTTATGATTTTCTTCAAAAAAAATTAAAAATAAACTTGTCATTAAATGAATCATTATTTGAGGAGACCAACTTAGATCCTGAACCACTAGCATTAAAACTAAATTTAATGTTTAAATGTGTAAAACCGAAAGGCTTCATGTCTTTTAATCTTTTCAAAGGACAGCACAATCAAAAAGATGCTATAATCTGGGATTATGCGATTAGTTCACAAGGCTCTGATTTACCAAACTTGCCACAAGAAGCAGAAACATGGTTAGATGAAACTCATGAGGTTTCTCACAATTGGTTTTTCTCACTAATTGAAGGCGATTTATTGGAGGGATTCAAATGAATACAGCAAACTTAACTCCGTTACCAAATTTTAGTTCTAATTTTGTTAAGAACCAAAATGAAACTAGGATTAACGAAACTGAACTCACTGAACTCTTGTTTAAACAGTGTATATTAAGAAAATTACAGTTATCTAAAAGTCAAGATCATTTAGTCACTAATTACGGAACTAATATTATGTCTTCTGGTTTTGAGACAGAAACTAGATTAAACACTTCTACATACTCTAACTATATGGAATTAGAAAGTGTAGAATTCAGGCAAAATCAAACAGAATTTGACTGGAGTAAAAATACCAATCCTTTCGATAGAATTAGTCATCTCCGAGATTTACAAGAAAATTGGGATAACTATGGCGCACCTAGCTTTTCTGAACAACAAATAAATAGAGCAATTAGAATCTATCTACAATTCTTAGATTATTCTTTTTCTCAACAAGATAATTACCTAGATATACGTCCTTTTGTCGCCCCTAGCTCTGATGGTTCTATCCTTCTAGAATGGGGTGGAAATAGATTTCCCATTAGACAGTTAGAGCTTTATATTCCTGCCGATTTAGAAAGCGATTTGCAATATCTTAAATCATCAGCAATAGATGATGAAGAAGGAGACATTAATGAAAATAAATTATCTGTATTATTTAGTTGGTTATTCACAGAAAGTAGGTAAATGACTGAAGAGGAAATTGACTCTAATGAAGAGTTACTCAGATGGCTTCATCCTGGTCAATTTGACTGGAAGGAAAAGAGGCCAACTTCTGCTGCTTTTAAAGATCAATATATGTCAGTTGATATTGCTTCTCGAACAAGTCTAGAGGAAAGTTACGAGAGAGGTAAAAGATACGGTAAAAATGCTGTTGTTTCGTTCAAAGCCAAAGTTGCTTATGAAAAGGATCAGAAAGTCTGCTACTGTCCCACATCTGTCTATCAAAATCAATCTGATAAAGCAGTGTGTACTACACAACAAGAATGTCCGGTATATAATGAGAATGTCTCATCAAAAGATTTAAAAATCATTAATCCTGCTCATGGTTGTGTCATTGGAAAAAAAACCAAAAGTATTGCTAAATTTTTTGCAAAAAATGTAAAGGTCGAAATATATCCTCCGGCTCAATCAACAGATTGAGAGAAACTAAAAAACTCGCACTTCTTAATTCAGATTTATCTTACACGATCTTAAAAATATCGTGACTCATTCAACAGAGCAACAACCTTGGCAAACTCACGATCGCCTTGTCGAAATCAACTCACTTTGGGTCAAATTAATTGGCGATCGCCTGGAAGACAATACAGCGACTATTGGCACGTAGAGAAAGCAGATTCGGCTATTATTCTAATTAATACTGAAGGTTCGATCGCAGTTTATTGAAAATGTCGCGTACTCTCGTTGTTAAAATTGGTACCTCTAGCTTGACTCATCCCGATACGGGTCAACTTGCTCTGTCTACCATTGCTTCCTTGATAGAAACCCTGACCCGCTTGCGAAATTCCGGCGATCGCGTTACCTTAGTTTCTTCCGGTGCCGTTGGGGTGGGATGCAGCCGTCTGAACTTAAGCGAGCGACCGAGAACCATGTCCCGCAAACAGGCGATCGCCGCAGTGGGACAAGGACGCTTGATGAGAGTTTATGACGATCTATTTACGACCTTGCAACAACCCATCGCCCAAATCTTATTAACGCGACGGGATTTAATGGAGCGTAGTTGTTATGTGAATGCTTACAACACCTTTAAAGAATTGTTTGAATTGGGAGTTATCCCGATCGTTAACGAAAATGATACAGTTGCCATCGAAGAATTAAAATTTGGCGATAATGACACCCTCTCAGCCTTGGTTGCGAACTTAATCGACGCAGACTGGCTCTTTTTACTCACCGACGTGGAGCGCCTCTATTCTGCCGATCCGAGGGCATTTCCTAACGCTGAACCGATTAATAGCGTGACTGCGGACGAATTGGCAACCCTGCAAGTTGAAGCGGGAACAAAAGGCTCCGGCTGGGGAACCGGAGGGATGGCCACCAAATTAGCCGCCGCTCGCATTGCCACCAATGCAGGAGTTAAAACCGTTATTATGCGAGGGCAACAACCTGGAAACATCGAGAAGATTCTCCGAGGAGAACCCTTGGGGACTCAATTTGAACCCCAACCCCGCACGGAAACCGCTCGCAAACGCTGGATCGCCCACGGTTTAATTACGATGGGTACGCTTTATTTAGATGAGGGAGCCGTCACCGCCATTCGCGATCGCGGCAAATCCTTGCTGGCGGCGGGAATTACCCAAATAGAAGGGAATTTTCCCGCCTCTGAAGCCGTGATGCTCTGCGATAGTCAGAATCGTAAAATTGCTCGCGGTATTGTTAACTACAGCAGTACAGAACTTCAGCAAATTCAAGGAGTGCGATCGGAGCAAATCGCCGCCATTTTAGGTTATGTGGGGGCGGAAACAATTGTTCATCGCGATAATTTAGTTTTGGAGGGATGAATGATAAATTTCCTCTACCGGAGAACTAATTGCTCACTTCAGGAGGAGAAATTTCAGCATTCAATTGCTCGGATATGGTGACGCGATCGCTTCCATGTCTTGCCGATTGAGACAGAGACTCTATTTGTGAGGGTTCGGGTTCGATGGTTGTCTTGGCATCAGGGCGATCGGCAGTCACCCAACTCAATCCCCCCACAGCCCCAGCCACGAGAGCAGTATAGCCAACATAGGCTTGTAAAGTGGTTGTAGAAGCCAGAGCAGGTCCGCGCACGTTGATATTGGGAGTATACCAAGAGGGAACCGCACTGTTTTGGATGGGTTTCGGGAGAGAGTTAACGAGGGCATTACCGTCTAAACCGAGAGAGTTTCCCAAGCGCCGGATAAAACCGCGCAAATATACATCTTCTGGCAAGCGATCGATCTCACCTTCTTCAATTGCTTTGATATAGAAAACCTGGATCAGGGTTTTACTATAAAGGGAACCAAAAGAAATTCCCTGAGCAACCCGTGCTTCTTTCAAAGTATGCCCGATTTGCCGACAAACTTTTACTCGCTCTTCTGCCACAATGCGATCGCGTTGTGCTGGCGTTATTTTTTGGGTGAATTTGGAACGACCTTTAGATTTAGATTTAGATTTTGTTGGAGAAGCCGCAGCAGGTGCCTGGATTTTGGCTTGAGAGTCTGTCTCCGTTGTCTCTTGAGGAGAAGAGGGCATTTCGGGGTCAACGCACTCTGTTGAATATTCCTCCACAGAGGTTTGAGGATGGCGATCGCCGGGCTTTCCTTTCGCTTTAACGGAAACTACCTTTTTTTTCAAGGTATCGGGAGCGATATGATAATTTTGGGCGATTTGTTGAAACGTAACGCGAATGGCTTCTCGTCCCAAAGATTGCAGCAGCGATCGCGTTGCTTCTAGGGTTTCTCCAGCAAGATTATCTAATCCTGCCATAACGCGCTGATAAATTTCGCTTTGCTCTAAATCGGCTTCAATTTGAGAGAAAACCGATTGGGTTCGGAGTTGAGTTGTAGAATTTACGGTTGGGGAAATTCCACTCGAACAAGTTGCTAATTGTAATTCCATAAGTCTAGTTCTGTAATTCCCGCGTGAAAGATTTTATTCTTCCTTCGATCCTTTCTTCTAGAGGCTTGGAGTCAGTCCGGATTATTTTGCCAGTCCTCGCATTTTTTTGCTCAAAGTGCCGTTTCTGTTCAACTACGCAGGCGATCGGCTCTCCGAAATAATTCTTTTCCCGAATATAAATAAAATCAACCTTACTGAAAATAAAGCTGCTAGAATGGACAGGGAAGAGGAGATGGGGGAGCAAAGGGATTTTTGATATTTTCTCGCTTATTTCCGATCGGGTTAAATTCGTTTCAGGAAATCTTTTCATGCCTAAAACAGGTAAATTGGCCTACGCTGTAGATCGTGCAACAGGTCAATGGAAAGCACTCAGTGGCTGTA
>NZ_JAYGHV010000281.1:0-30301 GCF_034932145.1 Spirulina sp. 06S082
AATAGAGACGCTTATGAGATTTAAGATTCATCAAAAGAGTGGCAAGGTCTGACCAAAGTTCCATGGACTCAACCCAAAGAAAGCCATAGAGTCCAATCCAAAAGTCACTATGGCGAGGAACAGAACGGTGCTTCTCAGTAGGGCGGCAGACATACTCACTTGTATTGAGGTTTCGAGCAGAAATTCCTTGCAAAGTGGCGAAAGTCTACACCCTTCTTCTCCAACCACTTTGCCAATTTTATACTATGAAATTCTCGATCTCCTAATACGACTATTGGATAATGATGAAGAAAGTGTAATACGGGGGATATTATCGTTTTTTGTTGACTTAAATTGCTACTTCCTTTCTGCTCTAATATTTCCCAATAGACCGGAATAGCGTGCTTTCCCCACGCTAAACTTAACATCATTATATTTTTCTCTTTCCATTGGGTTCTATCTAGAGCTAACAGAAGATATCCTTGATGAATCAATTTTAATTTCTTCGCTATTCTTCTTTGTTTTCGATTTACTGTTCTCTGTCGATATTCGGTTTTTATCCATTTTTTAAGAATCGGAAACCATAACAGTTTTACACTCAGTTGAGGTAAATTTAAAAATCTTTGCAAGTTTCGCACTCGACTCTCTTGGTTGAGGGACGGTGAGGAAACCTCACCGTCCCTCAACCGCTTTCATATTTTATCGGTTGGGGAAATAATTCTGCTAATTGTGACAACCTCACATTTCTGTGACTTTGTAAGAGCATTATCAACAATTGCAACGTTAGGCGTTGGCTTTCATTTAGCGGTGCGACCTACCGGAACAATCGAATTCGCCTAGGGAACGCGCACCAAGAAGATGAATCTCAATGACTTTTTGGTATAATTCAGGAAACATTTCTTTTTTGAGTTGTCTGCACCAGACAACTCTATTCTTTTTTGAGGACATTTGCCAAATTCCTTGTCCTCTTTACCTTTCAGCCTCTTTGTCACCCCTCAAGGTATAGCAAGATAGACGATGGCTAAAAATTTTGGATAGCGATCGCCAGAAGAAAAAGATTAAATTGTTTCATAAATCAAATTTTTTTACTTCTTCTACAGAAGTTTTCTTGAGTTCATTTGTTGCCACATATTCCGTTCTATCGGTAGAGACAGATACCCGAAATAACTGCACTTTTTTATTTTGAATTCTTGAGATTGGCACGGCAGAAATTTGCATATTCTGCATTAGTCTCGAATAAATTAGCTTCTTCCAAATTAGCATCGCAGAAGTTTGCGCGAGGAATCTGCACCTGTCTCAAACTTGCTTTTTTGAGATTGGTTCTTTTGAGGATTGCACGACGCAAAGAAGTCTGAAATAAGAGAGCCTCCGAGAGATTGGCATCACTCAAGTCAGCATAATCCATCAACGCTGTTTCCAGATTTGCTCCTTGTAAATTCGCTCCTCGCAAATCAACACCATCTAAACGAACTTGAGTCAGATTGGCTTGACTTAAATTAATTCCCCTCAAAATTGCTGCCCCAACTGGATAATCAGGTAGTCCTCCAAATCCATCCGCATTCCATACCGCACCACTGAGATTTTCCTTAGTCAAATCCACCCCAGAAAAGTCTCTTTCTCCTGCCTCATAGCGCTCTAATAATTCTTTAAGTAGTCAAACGAAATTAATTGTATATTTTATCAAAAAAGGATAGGATCGGGAAGTCGAAAAGAAAAAACCAACCAAGAGAGGAAAAAATGAGATACGTAAAAGGATTAAGCCAAGAAACTCTGAAAATCCTAAAGAGAATTTGGAAAGAAAGCAAATATCCTCAAGTCCGACAGAGGGCGCATTGTATACAACTCAGCGATCGAGGATATAAAATAGCACAATTGATAGAAACCAGTAAAGAAACCATAAAAAGAGTAATAAAAAGACTAAAAATGGGCTGGTATAGAATTAAGAAACGAGTAGGAGGAGAACCTCATCCCCAATACTATGAGAGAAAAATCGAAGAATTAGAGGAGTTAAAAAGAAGAGAAGCAAGAGGAGAAATTGAGATAAAGTATGGAGATGAAAGTGGATTCTGTTTAGTGCCATATGTCCCCTATGCTTGGCAGGAAGCATCAGAAAAAATTGAGATAAAGAGTCAACAAAGTTCTCGATTGAATGTGCTGGGATTTATGAGTCGAAATAACCAACTAGATGCCTACATATTTCAATGCAGTATAAATAGTGATGTAGTAGTAGCGTGCCTAGACGCTCTAGCCCAAAAAATTAAGAAGGAAACCTATGTAGTACTAGACAACTCGTCAATACATCAAAATAATTGGGTATGGAATAAAGAAGAAGAGTGGAAAGAAAAAGGATTACACATATTCTTTTTACCCAACTATTCACCTCATTTAAATATTATTGAAATTCTGTGGAGGTTTATGAAGTATAAATGGTTAGATAGTGAGGCTTATGAAAACTTTAAGACTCTAGTAGAGAAAGTCGAAGAAATTCTTATAAATTTTGGCACAAAGTATACAATTAATTTTGCTTAGGTACTTACTATTTACTACCAAGGGAAAATCTTAACCAAAAGTCTAATGTTAACTCGTTTTTCCTCGGTTAGGATTAAACTAAATACGAGCATCTTGCTAAATTCCTGGAGTCAATCCGATGGGCGATCGCCAAAACATTCCTTCATCCAAAACCAATCAAATCCCACAAAACTCTTATGGTTTTGTCTCTCATGGTTTTGTCTCCCCTCCCGTCGTGCAAGCTAAAAAGAAAACAGAAAAAACAGCCCTACCGGAATGGCAACCCAGTGCCGATAATTGGCAGACAAACTCGCAAAATCCGTTAGGGGGAATGTATAGTAATAACCCCAGCAGTACCAATACGACTCCCATACAAGCTAAACTTACCCTCGGCAAAATCGGCGATCCCTACGAACAAGAAGCCGATCGCGTCGCGAAAGAAGTCGTACAGCGCATTCATACCCCCGAAACTCCCTCTTCCCCACCAGAAAACCCCGTACAAATGAAGCCAACCCTACAACGGCAAGATGCTTTAGGAGGAGGAGAAATTCCCAACGAGATCGAGTCGGCGATCGACAGTGCTAGAGGAGGAGGTCAACCCTTGGATAACAGCCTGCAACAATCAATGGGAGGGGCAATGGGAGCCGATTTTAGTAATGTAAAAGTACATACCGATTCTCAAGCCGATCGCCTCAATCAATCCCTGCAAGCCAAAGCCTTTACCACTGGGCAAGATGTCTTTTTCCGACAGGGGGCATACAATCCCAAGAGTAAAGGGGGACAGGAGTTAGTTGCCCACGAATTAACCCACGTTATGCAGCAAAACGGCAACGCAGTCCAGCCAAAATCCCTTCATACCACCCCCCAAAATGAATCCGTCGTACAACCCGTTTTTTTTGATAGCGACCTCAACAAGCATTACAGCCATGCTCTCAAAGCACAAGAAATTACCGCTACCAATGGCGTGATTACCGCCGTTGCTTCCGGAGGATTAGCTGGCGGACATACTATCATCTATACCGAGCGATTGAATGCGGGTCAACCCGAAAGTCATAAAATTGACTTAACCGTTGGGGCAAAATCGGGTGGGTCTTCGGGTACAACAGATATGACTTCTAGCGGTACAACCAGCAGTTCCAGTGGTACTGGGTATGAAGAAATTACCATTACCAATAAAGTTGCTTCCGATGAGAGTTTAGCCCGTATTGGTGGCGGCACCAAAAAGAGTTGGGTAACGACTCCAGACAAGATTGTTAAAGCACAGGAAAAAGCAGAGGATGTTAAGGCTAATAAAGCCAAATATAGCTACACCATGCTAGGTGTCTCCCCCTTTAAAAAGAATGCCATTAACTGCGCTCGATTTGGAGAAGTCGTCCTCAAAGCGGCGGGAATTCCTGAAGCCTCAGCAGGTAAAGTGATTAAGAAACCCTCAACCTTGGCTGAAGGGGGCGATGTGGGTTATACTCCCGATGACGCATATTTCCAAAATGAACAGCGTAAGGCAGACGAAGAAAGGCAGCGCAAACTAGACGCAGAAGCACTCAAACAACAAGCATTATTAAATCAGCAAAGATACGCCAAGATTCCTAAAGTGTTGAAAGGAACAACCTTTACAGACGGTAAAACGGTTATGGGTGCCTCCACCTATGAGGGAGCAATGACAACCCAATATACCTTCCGACCCATTCCTGATGGAGGTACTGAGGCAATGGCTAATAATGAAATCGAATTGACTCCCTTTAAAATCATTACTTTTGCTGATGTGGGTCGAGGGCAAATCGAAAGACGAGATAACAGAGGTAGTATTTATGTAAGCCTTGATGTTCTTTTTGATAATGCAGGTAATGTTATTACAACCTAAATTCAAAATCTCACAATATTGCCAAAACAATGCCACAAAACAAACAATTTCAAATCGCCAGAAAGAGCGATCGCAGCCCCATTAAAACCTCTCGTTTTGCCCGAAGCGCGATCGCCCAGCCCAAAAAATCCCCAGAGTCTTCCCCTCTCCCAGAATGGCAACCCAATGCAGACAATTGGCAGGTCAATACCCAAAATCCTTTGGCCGCAATGTATGGCAATCTCGCTTTTGCCCCCGTGCAAGCTAAACTGACCATTGGTGAAGTCGGAGACAAATACGAACAAGAAGCCGATCGCATTGCCTCACAAGTGGTACAGCGCCTTCATACTTCTCCCCGTCAAGGAGAAGGGGAGGAACAACCCTTGCAGATGAAGGTGGGCGATCGCGGGCTACAATGCAAAGCAGCAGGGGGGAATGAAGTCTCCCAAGAGTTTGAACGAGATTTAGGACAAGCCAAAAGCGGCGGACAATCCCTTGATTCCCAAACCCAAACTCAGATGGGGCAGGCAATGGGAGCCGATTTTAGTGGGGTTAAAATCCATACAGATGCTACGGCGAGTCGATTAAGTGATTCAATTCAAGCCAAAGCATTTACCACCGGACAAGATATCTTTTTTAAGCAAGGACAATATAACCCCGGTAGTCGCGGGGGACAGTCATTAATTGCCCACGAACTCACCCACGTTATGCAGCAAGGGGGAAGTTCTATCCAGGCTAAATTCTCCGACGGTTATATTCAACGAGGCGGCGGCAGTAGCGGGGTTTCTTCTGAATCTTCTGTAGATGAGCCTACACCAACAACGGAAGAAATAGACGCGCCCTTAGACGAAATGCCCAGTCTATTACAAAAAGATAAAACGATCGAGAAAGGACAGGGGGTGATTGCTGCCGTTTGTAAGGAAGAATTAACCGGGGGACATTCTTGGGTAGGATTAGAATATCTTTCTGCCGAAGGTGCAGCAAAACATTATGTGCTACACTTAACCGCAGCAGGAGGGAAAGGTGATAGCGCCAGTGGGGGCAGTAGTGGCACCAGTAGCGGCATTGCCCCTACTGGTAGTACGGTGGGTAGTTCTCAAAGTGCGGTCGTCAGCGACAAAGACGATAGCGGTTCTCTCACTTATTCCGGATCCACCAATAGTAATGTGGGCAGTGCGCCTCCAGAAAGATTTAAAGGGTCGATAACAGTTACCGTTAATCCCTCAAAATCTCACTTAAGCAGTATTGCCACCAAAGTTCAACGTAACTGGGACATTACCGAAGGAAAAGCCCTCAAAGCCCTGGCTAAGGCAGACAAAATCAAAGCCAAAGCAGACTCGAGAAAGTTAATTTATGCCTTTACAGGACACTCAATTAGCTTTACGAGGGAAGGAATGAACTGTGCGAAATTTGCCGAACAGGTTCTCAATGCTGCGGGAATTCCTGCTAGTGCGGGATGGTGGGTTAAAACTCCAAGTGAATTGTCAACGGGCAAAAAAGGCGGTATTTGGAAGAAGAAGAAAAAGAGCGATGACAGTGGTAGTAGTTCAAGCAGTTGAACTTTAATGGGATTCATTGTAGCGAGACATTTCCGGACTGAGATCGCCATAAACTCCGGTAATTTGTTGACGACAGCAATCAATAGCAAAATCATTAAAATCTTGGGAGGAAACGTCATACATTTCAGCAAAGATATCCGATTGCACGCGACAAAACCGAGGACGTTGCTCATAAATGCTACATTCCCGCGTCTGGCGATCGAAATTAATGCACCAGCCGTCTTCTCCCACCATACTCATGTAGCGATCGAGTTCCTCGGCAGAAAGATAATCTCCTAGATCGGGGCGATCTGCCGGATCGAGATGACAGCACGCACCGCACTGTTTTTCGCAATGCCAAATTTTCATCAGAAAAATTGGGTAGAAACCCCATCCTTATAGGACGGCTTTATATTAGTTTCGCTACCGCCTTGGAGTTGTTTAATTAGGGTGCCTTTGTATTGCACTTTTAACAGGACAATTACTGTGTCTAACTAAACAACCCTGTACGCATAGCGTTTTTGCTCTTTCGAGCCTCCTATTTCTAGGGTAATGTTAGCTTCGACAACCATTGAACTCTACATCCTAACCTTTGACATCTCCCCGCTTTAAAAAGACGGGGATTCTGTGGTTAATCCACCGAAAGCGGGCGGCGCTTTTAAAGGGCGGAAATAGTTCCGCCCACAGCACCTTGTTAAAACCGCGCTTGTCTTGGTCGATTGGATATGCTGAACTATCTCTTGGTCGATTGGATATGCTGAACTAAATTCAGCATCCCTCGACCGCTTCTCCAAGTCTGTCAACAGACTCCTACATCCCTTGGCTAAAAAATAGCTGTGGACTTACATGGAAGTATTGTAACACAAGACGGGTTAAAACCCGTTGCGTTCGATGTCCATTGATTAAAATCAATGGCTAACCCTCACTCTCTGGTTTTAGGTTTAGTTGCGATCGGCGATCGCGCATCGGTTAGAATTGTTAACGGTTAAGTGTTAATTGTTACCTGAAAACGCATGACGCAAGCAAAGAAGGCTCTAATTACGGGAATTACTGGTCAAGATGGTTCTTATTTAAGCGAACTATTACTTGAGAAAGGGTATGAAGTTCACGGAATTATCCGACGAACTTCGACATTTAATACCGATCGCATCGATCATATTTACGTCGATCCTCACAGTGACGGGGCGAAATTTTTTCTCCATTACGGCGATCTCACTGACGGGACGACCCTAGGGCGCATCGTCGAAGAGGTTCAACCCCATGAAATCTACAATTTAGGCGCTCAATCTCACGTCCGAGTGAGTTTCGATTCTCCTGAATATACCGTGGATTCTGTGGCAATGGGAACCTTGCGACTCTTAGAAGCCGTGCGGGATTACCAACAACGCACCGGTAACGAAGTTCGTTATTATCAAGCTGGCTCCTCGGAAATGTTTGGTAAGGTACAGGATGTCCCCCAAAAAGAAACGACACCTTTCTATCCTCGCAGTCCTTACTCTTGTGCGAAGGTTTATGCTCACTGGCAAACCATTAATTATCGAGAGTCTTATAATCTTTTTGCTTGTAACGGGATTTTATTTAATCACGAAAGTCCACGCAGGGGAGAAACTTTTGTAACGCGAAAAATTACACGGGCGGTGGCTCGTATTGTCGCCGGACAGCAAAAAGACCTCTATTTGGGTAATTTAGACTCTAAACGAGACTGGGGCTATGCTAAAGACTACGTGCGGGCAATGTGGTTGATGCTGCAACAGGATACCCCAGACGATTACGTGATCTCCACGAATGAAACCCACTCTATTCAAGAGTTTCTCGATTTGGCCTTTAACTATGTCAATTTGAACTGGAAAGATTACGTCAAATTTGACCCTCGTTATCTGCGCCCAGCAGAGGTAGATTTGCTCATCGGTGATTGTAGCAAAGCAAAGGAAAATTTAGGTTGGGAAACCTCCGTTTCTTTTGCGGAATTAGTCTATTTAATGGTAGAAGCAGATTTGGCAGCCTTGGGACTCTCTTCCCCCAATAAAACCGATGCGATCGCGCAAAAATTAGTGGAAGATAATGCCTACATCCGGCAAAATAGGGGCATGACTGTCGATTAGACTGGGAAATTGACGAGAGGGAAAAACGCAATGTTAGATTTACAGGATAAACGAATCGTCGTTACCGGCGGTGCGGGTTTTTTAGGCAAGCAGGTTATTGCTCAACTGCAACAAGCAGGGGCAAATCCAGAGAAAATCTTTGTACCGCGATCGCAAGAATTCGATCTCTGTACTTTGGAGGCTTGTCACCAGGTCGTACAAAATCAAGATGTCATCATTCACTTAGCGGCTCACGTGGGTGGGATCGGTTTGAATCGCGAAAAACCCGCCGAGTTGTTCTACGATAACTTAATGATGGGGACGCAATTAATTCACGAAGCGCATAAAGCTGGGGTTGAGAAATTTGTCTGCGTCGGGACGATTTGCGCTTATCCCAAATTTACTCCGGTTCCTTTCAAAGAAGATGATCTCTGGAATGGCTATCCGGAGGAAACTAATGCCCCCTATGGCATTGCCAAAAAAGCCCTCTTGGTTCAATTGGAATCCTATCGACAGCAGTACGGATTTAATGGGGTGTATCTACTCCCCGTCAATCTCTACGGACCGGAAGATAATTTCGATCCTCGCAGTTCTCATGTAATTCCAGCTTTAATCCACAAAGTCTACGAAGCACAAAAAAGTGACCAGAAAACCTTACCAGTTTGGGGAGATGGTTCCCCAACGCGGGAATTTCTTTACTCCACCGATGCGGCACGGGGAATTGTCATGGCGACACAAAAATATAATGAATCTCCCCCGGTGAATTTGGGAACAAATCGAGAAATTTCGATTCGGGATCTCGTAGAACTCATTTGCAAATTAATGGAGTTTAAAGGCGAAATTATTTGGGAAACCGAGCAACCTAATGGTCAACCTCGACGGTGTTTGGATACTCAACGCGCTAAGGAAAAATTTGGCTTTGTTGCGGAAGTTGGCTTTGAGGAAGGCTTAAAAAACACCATCGCGTGGTATCGGAAAAATGCTGAATCGGTCATCAGTCATAGGTGATAGGTAATTGATACTTACCGACTCTTTACTGTTTGCGATCGACTAGAAAAACCAATGGGCAAAGCAATCATTTCTCGAATTATTTTCGCACTGTTTACAGGGTTGTGGTCTACCGGATTTATTGTTATTAATCCTGCCCCGATGCTCGCCCAGTATTCACCCCAAAATCAACAACTCGAGGCTCTGTTGCGTCAAGCGCGAGACCTCGTGGATGCCGGCGATTACGATCGCGCGATCGCCGCTTACGAACAAGCAGCTTATTACGATCGCCGTAATAGCAAAATTTACGCGGGGATCGGCTATCTGCGAACCCAGCAAGGACAGTATCGGGAAGCCTCTCGCGCCTATCAACAGGCATTGGCGATCGAGGGTAACAATCCCGATTTTTACTATGCCTATGCCTACTGTTTAGCGCAAATGGGGGACAATCGCAACGCCGCCCGCGCCTATGAACGAGCCATCCAACTCGCTCCGGCAAATAACAATAGTTATATGGGTTTGGGGGTTGTTCTCATGCGCCAGGGCAATTATTCTCGCGCCTTAGAAGTGTATAATCGCGTCGCTAGGAATAACCCTGAAGATGGCAGCGTTTTTGGGTTTATGGCAACGGCACTGTTAGAACTCAATCGCGATCGAGAGGCGATCGATCTGTTGCAACGTGCTGTCGAAAGCTACTCTAGCAATAGTCAATTGTGGATACAGTTGGGGATTTTTCTCGCTGGAATTAATGGCGATCTCGATGCGGCTCTGAATGCTTTCCGAAGAGCAGAAAGACTCAATCCTAATAATGCTAATACTTCTGTACAAATTGGTCGGATTTTGCAAGAACAAGGACAAATTCCAGAAGCAAGAACGATGTTTGCTCGAGCGGCATCTGTAGGTGCTAATTCTTGGGAAATTCAAATCGAAGTGGGTAATTTTTTCTTCGCGCAAAAAAGTTATATTTCTGCCACACAACATTACGAAAATGCAACTCAACTCGCTCCCAATAATCCGGAACCTTTTTATAAACTGGGTTTAGCTTTTCAAGAGAGGAGACAGGAAGAAGAAGCGATTAAGGTCTGGAAGCGCGCCCTTCAACTTTACCGTCAACAAGGCGATCGTGCGGGGGTACAAAAGATGCAATTGCTATTAAACGGAGTGCGATTGCGCGATCGGGGTTTTGAGCCGTTTAATTGAGTTGGAGAAATCAGAAATGAGAAACAGTTTAATTTAATCTTGTTCAAAAGGGTAAATAAAATGCGATCGAGTTATTGTTATTAGTTTTCTCTATTTTTCTGGTTTCTCCTGCTAATGCTGCTAATCCAGATCATGTTACTCGTTTATTAAGTACGAAATCTTGTCCGAAATGCGATTTGAGAGAGGCTCAACTCGCCCAAGCTGAGTTAGCGGGAGCAGATTTACAAGATGCAAATTTAGAAGGGGCAAATTTAAACGGTGCAAACTTACAAAGCGCCAATTTGCAACGAGCCAATTTGAATGGAGCGCAATTAGTTTTGGCTGATTTAGTCGGAGCTAATCTACGTTTAGCACAATTGCAGGCGATCGGTAAAGAAGAGGAAAAAACTTCCACTAATTTGGATAGTGCTAATTTACAAGGTGCAGATTTATCGTCAGCGCGATTAGAAGAAGCCTTTTTAAATCGAGCCAATTTAAAGAATACTAATTTAGCCTTTGCACGACTAGCTTTAGCAGATTTAAGACGAGCAACACTCGACGGTAGTTTCTTGGGTGGGGCTAATTTTGTCAGTGCAAATTTAGAGCAAGCGAGTTTAAAAAAAATTGATGCAAGAGGTGCAGTTTTTACCAGTGCTAATCTCGATCGCGCAACTTTAACCCTCAGCGATCTGAGAAATAGTAACTTTCAAAGTGCAGTTTTACATCATGTTAACGCAAGGGCAACTAATTTGGCTGGAGCTAACTTGATTCAATCTCAACTACAAGAGGCCAATTTCAAGGAAGCAGGTTTTGTGAAGGCGAATTTAACAGCAGCCAATTTGAGTCGAGGGGTTTTTCAAGATGCTAGTTTTAATTGGGCAAATTTGGAAGGAGCAAATTTAGAAGAGGCAGATTTAACGCGCACTAAGTTGGCGATCGCCAATTTAAACCGCGTTAACTTAATCGGGGCTAAATTGCCTTCTGCTTATCTTCATGGGGCATCTTTAATCTCCAGCGATTTGAGTGGTGCAGATTTATCCCTTGCCACCTTGAAAACTGCCAAATTAACAGATACAATTCTGGTAGGTTGCACGTTAGAAAAAGCCGATCTAAGCCAAGCAGAATTAATCAATGCTAATTTAAGCTATACCAATTTACGGGAAGCAAAATTAATTGATGCTAATTTAGAAGGGGCAAATCTTAGTGATGCCAATTTGCAACTCGCCGATCTTAGTGGTGCAGTTTTATTAAATGCCAATTTAACCCGTGCCGATCTCACTGATACTATCTTTAAAGGTGCAACTTGGGTTAATGTTCGGGGAGTAGAGAATAGAAGAATAGAAAATTAAACAATATTCATAATTCATCATTCATAACTTGTATAACATGAACACACCCAGTCATTACGTTTTTAATCTCGCCCTCATGGGTACTGTTTTAACACCGGAGGCAAAAGTAGCCATTACCATTGGTTCAATGCTTCCTGATGCGCCGATTTTTGCCTTTTACTTGGTTGCTAAGTTGGTGCAAAAATTACCAGAAAAACAAATCTGGAATGAAGCATATTACGAACCATTTTGGCAGAATATTATTGCCTTATCTCATTCTATTCCTGTTGCGGCGATCGCCATTCCTATCTGTCTTTATTTTCGTTGGAAAATGGCCGCATTTCTCTTTGCGAGTATGATCCTGCACGACTTATTAGACCTTCCCGTTCACAATGAAGATGCACACCGCCATTTCTTTCCTTTTAGTGATTATCGCTTCATTAGTCCCCTTTCTTATTGGGATCCTCAACATCATGCAGTCTTCGTTGCTTTGGGAGAGTTATTATTAGTATTAGTTGCAACACCGTTTGTATTTAAAATGCTCGATACATGGTTAGCTAAAGGGATTTTAATTTCAATTAATGTCATTTATATTATTGGTTATTTGAGATTTTACGTCTTTCGCGGTGGTTTTTCATTTTAGGTCTTTTCTTGATATCTAGATCCGCCAGGGATTGAAAATCCCTGTCTCATACAAAAAATCCATTGAAATGGATTAGGGTTATGGCGATCGCTCTTACCCGCCAAAAAATTCTTGACAGACCACTAGAAAATATAGATTAAGAAGTTTCGTTACACTACCTTGGTCTTAGGGGACATCAAACTGATAAGATTGCGATCGCCAATATTGGGAGTACGAGCAAAACGTGGTTCAAGCATTCGCATCCACTGCTTTAGATCGATCGAGCAGTCCAAACCCAACCCCACCCTTAACGGGAAACCCGTTAAAAACCTATCTAGCCCACCTGAGCGATCGCATCATAGCGGGAGAACAGTTAGAGCGATCGGAAGCCCTAGATTTAACTAAAATCGAAGGCGAGGCGGATATTTTAGCCCTCTGCGAAGCCGCCGATCGCGTCCGGGCGGCCTGTTGTGGTAATGTCGTCGATCTGTGCAGCATTGTTAACATTAAATCGGGAAATTGCTCGGAAAATTGCAGTTTTTGCTCCCAGTCAGCGCACCATCCCGGTGAAAACTCCCCAGTTTATGAGTTAAAAACTAAAGCAGATATTATCGCTCAAGCCCAAGCCGCATCCGCCGCAGGAGCCAAGCGCTTTTGCTTGGTCAGTCAGGGTCGAGGGATAAAATATAATAGCCCCAAATCGCAAGAATTTGAGCAAATTCTTGAAACTGTGCGGGAAATTATCGCCACTACCGCCATTAAACCTTGTTGCGCCCTAGGGGAAGTCACACCGGAACAAGCGGAAGCCTTGCGAGAAGCCGGAGTGACTCGCTACAACCATAATTTGGAAACCTCGGAAAATTACTTCCCCGAAATCGTCACGACTCACCAATGGCGCGATCGCGTCGAAACCATTAAAAATCTCAAAGCAGCAGGCATTCAAGCCTGTTCTGGGGGCATTATGGGTATGGGGGAAAGTTGGCCGGATCGGGTGGATCTCGCCCTCGCTCTGAGAGAATTAGAAGTAGAATCAGTCCCTCTCAACCTATTAAACCCCCGTCAAGGCACCCCCTTGGGAGCAGAAAATCCCCTCGATCCTTACCAAGCCTTAAAAGCGATCGCCCTCTTTCGTCTCTTACTTCCCCAGCAAATTCTTCGCTATGCGGGGGGGCGAGAAGCTGTTATGGGAGAATTGCAGCATTTGGGCTTACAAGCGGGAATTAACGCGATGTTGGTGGGTCATTACCTCACCACCCTCGGACAGCCTCCCGAACGCGATCGCGCCCTGCTAGAGTCATTAGGACTCGAAGGAGGAGAAGCACCCATCCCTGGGGATTATTCAGTTTCTTAGGAAAATAAAGTTTAGCCTGTCGATTTATGTATTTTGTAGCGATGTTGCATACAACGTCGCTACAGGGTTTTGGGCGTTAAATGATTAAGAGATATTAAGAACTGCATAATTCCAGCCCACTTCTTCCGATGAGTAAATTAGACCCCTCACACTCTTGGAAATATTGTCGTGTTCTTTCAATTCCTCAAACAACTTTTCAGATTATCCCCCCAAGCGCCCTATATTCGCGATTTTCTTAACTTCGATCGCGTTTCTCAAGAATCTCCCTCGGGCATTTTTACCGTCGGGGAAACAGGAGAAATTGCGATCGAGTTTCTTTGGCACGGTCGGGAAATATCGGCAGGACAACTGGTACTCTTCAGTTTAGAAGGAATGGAGGATTTTCAATTAGATTCTCCCGCATTAATCCCAGAAATTCTCGATCGCATTCACTCCTCAAAGTCGCTCAATTCCATACCATTAGGTCATGTGGCCATCGCAGATTTGACCCAGGGCGCTAGATTTGGCAGTTGGGGGGCGCGTTTCCCAGACGATCGCGTTAATCGGATCGAACCCCTGAAATTGCCTCCAAGAGAGAGATTTTGTTTTGTTCTCATTTGCAATAGCGATCTGATTGAAATCGGCAAAAATCGCGATCTGACCGATCGCTTGTGCTTTTCTTTTTTCCCTCGTTGTTTTGTGGATGTTACGGGAGAAGGAAATACTTTTGCTTTTGGAGAAGAAGGCGGCCTTTACAATAGCCCTGTTTTTCGCATTTGGGGAGCAAAGGGAAACACCCTCTCTCTCGATGAGGCGATCGCGCCGGAATTGGATTGGCGCAAAACAAAATTGGGAAGAGAGTTATTGACCTATATCAAGGATATTTCTCGATTTCAGCGTTATGCGATCGCGGCAACAATGCCCCATCAAACTTTAGAAAATCGCGATCGTGCAGATCGGAGCGCGATCGAACGCACTTCTGTCTCTAACGCAATTATTTCTCAACCTAATCTTATTACCAGTATTCCTACGGAACATTTAAAAGACCTAGGTATTTATGACCTCATTAAGAAGGAGAAAGCATCTACTGCATGATTTTAGAGCAATTTTCATTAAGAATTTTACTGGCGATCGAAAGCGATCGCCTCCGGAAAGAAGTGAGAAAAACAATTGCGGAAATGCACGCAGCTTTTTGATAATGCCTCAACTTTCTCATTTTCTAGCTTTCTCATCGAGGTAATTTCGATCGTAAAACCAGAAAATTTGGGCGCTTACCCTATCTTTGTGAAGAAGCTGTGAAGATTTTGATTGCAATTTAATGCTATGCTCTTTGTGGCAATTGCAGCATAACATATTCAGAAGACCTTGGTTTTTCCACTTTTCCTGTCAATTCCCTATATTTATAGATTGATGCAATTCGCTTCATTTATCTATAAGAATAAACAATTCTTGTTTTTTGATGCAATTTGCATCAAAAGTGGCAAAATCTCAAGCTAGTCTTCACAGAAATGAAGAGATTTTCATTTTTCCCCCCAAAAACAATAAGTGAATTTGCGACTATTATTTTGCTATCAAAATGTTATATAAAGAATAAGGACTAAAAAAAATGTCTTCTCAAAGATAATCTGGGTAGCACTTTCCCACCCAACATACAAAGGACGCGAAAAAACAATGCCAATTATCGTTGTATTACCCCTTGCTAGAAAGAAATGTGGATTAACTCAAGAGGAATTAGCAGAGTTGAGTCAACGCAGTCAGCAACTCATTGGTAAACTCGAACAAAACAAGGCCAAAGGAATTGGTTTTGAGACCCTAAGCCAATTATGCAAAGCGACAGAGGGGCAAATTTGGGATATATTAGTCTATGTTCCTGATGACCCAAAGAAACTTGATGAGGCCTTAGCTGCGCTATCGAAAAAACTGAATTGTTCGATTGACGAATTACTACCCTATATTCCCAAAGATTTAAAAGCCGCCTATCGAAAATCAATGTTTGTGTGAGGATGTTAATGAGAGAACAATGAAGCGATCGCCAACAATCAGCGAGATCGCTTCTGTCGCTATGGGGAGAAACAATTGCCGAGACTGTTCGTCATTCCCCCAAGAACGAGCTACCATAGTATATTCATTCGGCTTTTTTGCGCGATCGGTCATGAATTCTCCCTCTTGGAAAAATTTGCGCCTTCTCCAGATTTTATATCGTCCCCTACTGTTAGTTTCTTTGGGGCTTCATGCTGCATTTTTGCTGCTTCCTGTGACCCCAGATACCGAAGTGGACGCAGAAAAACCCAAGGAAGAGAAGAAAGAAGCGATTAAAATTACTCAACTCTCTCCCCCCAAACCTTCACCCATTCCAACCCCAGACGCTTCTCCAGTAGCGCGATCGCAGCCTCCTCAAACCAAGACCAAAGTTGCACCGCAGCCGAAAAAACGACCTCGATCTCCTCTCCCTTCTCGAAAAGTAATCCCAGCACAACCTCAACCGTCTCCCACTAATTCACCATCTCCCACTAATTCACCATCTCCAATTAACTCACCATCTCCAATTAACTCACCGTCTCCAATTAACTCACCATCTCCCACTAATTCACCATCTCCAATTAACTCACCGTCTCCCACTAATTCACCTAGCGGAAACTTAGGGCAGAATGGCACAAACCCACCGCTATCCACAGGGGATCCTTTTGAAGATAACTTTCCTTTTTATCAGAATTCTCAAGAGGGTTCGGGTCTTGCTTATTTATCAAAAGAAATCAATAGTAAAACCAGGAGTACTCGAGATTCTCTTGGCGAGGTTGCTAAATTCTTTAAAGACGAAATTCCCAAAAAAGGATTTAATCAACCCGCAATTGCAGAGAGTAACGATACATCTCAAATATATGAAGTTTCTGTAACGAATGTACAACCTCGATATCTCCATCTTTTTTCTCTAGAAGATCGCACGATAATAATGCTGCTCAATCAAATAGTATTACTGGAAAAATTAGAGAAATTTAAAGATGAAATCGAACAATTATCCCCAGAAGAAAAACTGCGAGAGAAAATTTTTGCCGATGTGTATACCGAATTAAATTTAAAAGATATTCAACTCGCTGAAATTCAAGCAATAAGCCCAACCTTTGCAGATAAAGAAACCTATTATTTTCGCGGACGTATTCCCATTGAAGACCCTTCCAGCCAAATTTCAGAACAAGACCTCAAAAATGAACTTAATTCTCGATTAACAGAGGCTGACTTTCAACCAGGTTTCTCTTTTCCACAAGACGGAGGAACAGTCTATAGTTACCAGAAACAAGTTAAGAATAGTTCTAGTCCCATGACTTTCCAATTTATTTTAGTTCCCGTTCAAGTAAATGGACAAACAACAACAGGACTATTAACCAATCGAGAAGTTTCTCCTCCTTCGCTTGAGCTTCCTGCGTCGTAAACGGATTTTCAAGAAATTTTTGCAATGCAACCTTATAAATCGTATAAAATGGCACAATATTTGTGAGGGATTTAGGGCATAATCAATAGATCGGAAAAACTATTCAAATATTTATTAATCTTTCAGTGACGGATATTCTTTGGCTTATCTTCTGTTCCGGCTTGGTGTTCCTCATGCAGCCCGGATTCATGTGTTTAGAATCGGGACTAACGAGATCGAAGAACAGTATTAACGTAGCTGTTAAAAATTTAGCTGATTTTGGCGTTTCCGTTGCTTTATTTTGGGTCTTCGGTTATGCCTTAATGTTTGGCGCTTCTTCTGGGGGCTGGTTTGGCTCTACGGGGTTCTTTCTTGACTTAGATAATGCGCCAAAACTTGCTGCTTTTTTCCTATTTCAAACCATGTTTTGTAGTACGGCTACCACTATTGTCTCCGGAGCCGTAGCCGAACGCCTCAAATTTCAGGCCTATTTAATCATTGCCGCGATCGCCTCGGGGTTAATCTATCCTATTTTTGGTCATTGGAGTTGGAATGGTGCCGAAACAGGAATACTAACCGGCTGGTTGGGGAACATGGGCTTTGTGGACTTTGCTGGCTCCACCGTCGTCCATTCCATCGGAGGCTGGATCTCCCTTGCTACCTTAATGGTAATCGGACCGCGTTTGGGACGTTTCCCTAAAAATAAACCCCCCCAAGAGATTCGTGGCTCTAATTTGCCCTTTTCCGTTTTAGGAGCAATGTTACTCTGGTTTGGTTGGTTGGGCTTTAATGGAGGTAGCACCCTTGCTTTAACAGAGCAAGTTCCTCACATTATTGTTAATACCATCCTTGCCGGAGTTGCCGGAATGCTCACTTCTGCCGCGATCGACTGGCAACAGCACCGTCTTCCTAAAGTCGAACGAATTGTGAATGGCTCGATCGCCGGGTTAGTGGCCATTACCGCCTCCTGTCACGCCGTTTCCACCCCCATCGCCGCCGTTATTGGTAGTATTGGGGCTGGGGTGATGATGCTTTGCGTCTATTGGTTGAATCGTTGGCATATTGACGATGCCGTAGACGCGATCGCCGTCCATGCTGGAGCCGGGGCATGGGGAACCCTCGCCGTGGCTTTATTTGGCAAACCTGAAGCCTTGGGGACGGGATTAAATAAAGGACAGCAGATTCTCGTACAATTATTGGGGATCGGTACGGGTTTTGTTTGGGCGTTTGGCTTAACATTGATACTGGTTTATGTGCTTAATCGTTTCGTTCGGTTGCGCGTTTCCCCCAAAGAAGAAGAAATCGGTTTGAACGTTTCCGAACACGATGCTAAAACAGAAGTCTACGACCTTTTTCGCGTCATGGATTATCAAGCCGAAACGCGAGATATGAGCGCCCGAGTCCCAGTTAATCGCTTTACCGAAGCCGGTCGCATCGGTCATCGCTACAATCAAGTGATGGATGCAATGGAAGAAGCCGTTACCCGCACCGATGCGATCGTGCAAACTTCTACGGATGCCATTATTACTTTTAGCACGGCAACCCTTGAAATTATTACTGCCAATCCCAGTACAGAGCTTATTTTTGGACATTCTAGTGAAGCATTGGCGAAAATGTCGATTATTGACCTCATTGGCTGGTCCGCAGCAAAACTTAGCGATCGCGCTCTTTTACTGACCAAGTTACTGCAAAATAAACAACAGGAAGTGGTCGGACATCGTGCCGACGGTTCGATTTTTCCCGTAGAAGCCACTCTTACTAAAGCTGAACTGGGGCAGCGATCGTTCTATACCGGAACATTTCGAGATATTACCGAACGCAAACAAGCAGAAGAAGCCCTACGACAAAAAGAGAAAAATGAAAAATTAGAAAAAGCACTGACCGAACTTAAACAAACCCAAACCCAACTGATTCAAAGTGAAAAAATGTCGAGTTTGGGACAGATGGTTGCAGGAGTTGCCCACGAAATCAATAATCCTGTTAATTTTATTTATGGCAATTTAGTTTATGCTAAAAATTACACCAATGAGTTAGTCAGTTTAATTGAACTCTATCAAAAACACTTTCCTCAGCCTCCGGAAGAACTCCAAGAGGCAATTGAAGAAATAGAACTCGATTTTCTTAAAGAAGATTTGCCCAAATTGCAGGATTCTTTACTATTGGGATCTGAACGCATTCGCGAGATCGTGCAGTCTTTGCGAACTTTTTCGCGATTAGATGAAGCAGAGGTGAAAGAGGTGGATATTCACGAAGGGATTGACAGCACTTTACGCATTCTGCAAAATCGTTTAAAAGGAGCAGTTTGGGAAAAACAAGCAAATATTGAGAAGATTGAAGTTATTAAAGAATACGGTAATCTTCCTCACATTGAATGTTTTGCGGGTCAGTTAAACCAGGTGTTTATGAATTTACTGAGCAATGCGATCGATGCTTTAGAGGAATCTTGGGAAATTGGTCATTTTAATGATTCACAAGTTCCGAAAATTACCATTGCTACGGAGTTAATTGAATCTGAGTGGATTCGCATCAAAATTGCTGATAATGGGATGGGAATTAAACCCGACACTCTAGATAAGCTCTTCGATCCCTTTTTTACCACTAAAGCAATTGGTAAAGGAACGGGTTTAGGGTTATCGATTAGCTATCAAGTTGTTATTGAGCGACATGGTGGTAAAATGCGATGTTATTCTGAACCCGGCCAGGGGGCTGAATTTGTTGTGGAAATTCCCATTCATCAAAATGACTACCTTGCGGAAGGCGATCGCTGATGAGGGGAAAATACCAGGAAAATACCGGGAAAAAACCGGGGTTTGGAGACCAAACCTCTACTAGGGTTTGGAGACCAAACCCCTACTTAATAAAACTTCTCATTTGCAGGGTACGTTCCTCTCTACCATAATTTAACGAACCCTTGCTCGTCTCAAAGTTATATGCCTTCAGCAAATTCTACCTCAAACCCCCTCGACCTCGTTCAGCGTCCCCGTCGCCTGCGTCGCATGGCTGCATTACGGCGTATGGTACAAGAAACGCAACTGACAGTTAACGATTTGATTTACCCCGTATTTGTCATGGAAGGGGAAGATAAGAAAGAAGAAATCGTTTCTATGCCAGATTGTTATCGCTATACCCTCGATTTATTGGTTAAAGAGGTGGCTGATGCGTATAACTTGGGGATTAATGCGATCGCCCTGTTTCCCCTCGTTGCAGATGAGAAGAAGGATAACCAAGGTACAGAAGGTTATAATCCAGAAGGTTTGGTACAGCGCAGCATTCGCACCATCAAAAAAGAGGTTCCCGAAATTGTTGTCATTACCGATGTCGCCCTCGATCCCTTTTCTTCCTACGGTCACGATGGCATTGTAGAAGATGGGGTGATTCTCAACGATGAAACCGTTGCAGTTTTAGTGAAAATGTCGGTTTCCCAAGCAGAAGCAGGGGCGGATATGGTCGCGCCATCGGATATGATGGACGGTCGTATCGGTGCAATTCGAGCCGGTTTAGATGACGCGGGATATACTGATGTGGGCATTATCGCGTATTCTGCTAAATACGCTTCAGCTTATTATGGACCCTTCCGGGATGCGTTAGAATCAGCCCCTAAATTTGGCGATAAAAAAACCTATCAAATGGACCCAGGGAATACCGATGAAGCCATGAAGGAAGTCGAGTTAGATATTGAAGAAGGGGCGGATATTGTCATGGTTAAACCGGCTTTGGCTTATATGGACATCATTCGCCGGGTCAAAGAATATAGTGATGTTCCTGTTGCTGCTTATAATGTGAGTGGAGAATATGCCATGATTAAAGCCGCCGCACAAAAAGGATGGATTGATGAGAAAAAGATTGTCCTGGAAACCTTAACCAGTATGAAACGAGCAGGAGCAGATTTAATTCTCACTTATTTTGCGAAACAAGTCGCCTTGATGTTGAAATAATTATTAGGTTGGGTTGAGATAAAAAACCCAACCTAATATCACTAAAATACTATGACTAAAGTGAAGAAGGTTCGCCAATTAACACGAGAGAACAATTTAACTTAGAAATCACCCTTGTTGTCGTGTCGCTGACAGTTAAACCGCCTACGGTGCGACGGCGGATCGATCGCAGTACCACCAGATCGAAGGATCGCGATGTTTTCAGGATCAGTTCGGCAATATCTTCATGGCGAGAGGTTTGAATCGTAAAAGGAATTTGAGGTGTGGTTTCCTCTAAAAATTCCGATAATTGGGAGACAAATAAATTCACTTGTTCTGGTGGCGTTTGGCGATCGCAAATATGCAGAAAAGTAATCTCACCTTGATTGCTATCGGCAAATAAACGGGCAAAACGCACGGCTTGTAAGGTTTGGGGCATTAAATCTTTCACAGGAATGAGAATGCGATGAATATCCACAGGTTCATCCAACAAGCGGATCGCCGCCACGGGACAATGAGCAGACCACAAAACGCGATCGAGTAAATTGCCAAATAGCCGCGCCTGCAACCGCGTTGTTTTTCCCCAACCCATAATAATTAAACTGGCATTGTGTTCCCTGGCGCTGCGGACAATGCCTGCGGAAATCTCATCATCGATGCGAACTTCCGGTATTGCTTCCACGGCGAACATTTTGCTAATTTCCATCGCTTGGGATAAAAGGCGATCGCAGCGTTCCATGGAGCGAGAAACTTCTGGGTCA
Source organism: Spirulina sp. 06S082 (assembly GCF_034932145.1). Taxonomy (NCBI): domain Bacteria; kingdom Bacillati; phylum Cyanobacteriota; class Cyanophyceae; order Spirulinales; family Spirulinaceae; genus Spirulina; species Spirulina sp. 06S082. Next base: position 21,474 of record NZ_JAYGHV010000281.1, read on the forward strand.
TCTAAGTGAGAATAGGCTTTGGCAATTGAAAGGGCGATGAGTTTGCCGTTTTCATGGCCTGCCAGCAAAGCGCCCATCTCAATTAAGTATCCTTTTGTGAAAGGATTAGCTAGAGGAACCAAAACCGTAAAAGGATGGGTCGGATCTAACCAAATGGGCAATGGGAAATTCGTCTCGATTTCTTCTTCCGGTTTGAATTCAGGTAACGGTAAATTACGAGCAAATCTTGCCGTTAAAATCGGTCCGAGAATTGCCGTCACCAACATTAAGACAATAACCGTATTAAAAATTAACTCAGAAATCAATCCCGCCTCTACCCCCACCAAAGCCGCCGCTAAAGTGGCTGCAACTTGAGGTAAAGATAAAGACCACATCGTTAGAGTTTCATACCAACTATAGCGATAGAGCCATTTCATGGTCAAGGCAGCAAGGAATTTACCAAGGAATAATCCCCCGACGATCGCCACAGTCGTTACCAATTCCGTTGTTAGAGTATTGACAAATGTGGGGATATCTAAAATCAAGCCAATATCTAAGAAGAAAAAAGGAATAAATAATGTTGCCCCCACAAACTCCACTCTTTCTTCAACGGGACTGTGACCCACCACATCGTTAACAGCCAAACCCACCAAAAATGCCCCTACAATTTTATCAATATTAATCAGTTGTGCGCCGACGGAAGCCAAGAAAACTACCAGTAAAATGAAAAGAAATTGATTATTAAAATCGTCTCCGCTACGTCGAAAATATTCTTTTCCCGCCCAACTAAATCCAAATAAAACCACCAGGGAATAAATGGCTAATGAGCCTAATTGTAGAAAGAGAAAAGCGGGAGAAAATGCTCCTTGATGGATAGAAACACAAATCGCTAAAACCAAAAGTGCGGCAATATCCGTAAAAATTGTTGCGCCAATTGTTACGGTTACGGCTTGACTGCGGGCGACCCCCAAACGTTCGACAATAGGATAGGCCAAAAGCGTATGAGAAGCCAGCAAAGAACCGATGAGAATTGACGCATTCCAACCCAATCCCAAAGCATGACCTACTAGGGTACCGATAATCATCGGGAATAAAAAAGTGGCCAAGCCAAAACTCAGCGATCGATCCTTCGTTTTACGAAATTCACTGAGATCGATTTCCAATCCGGCGACAAACATGAGATAGATTTTGCCTGCATCTGAAAGCAACTGCACGATCTCCATGTCGGTATTAATCAAGTTTAAGCCACTCGGCCCGATCGCAATTCCTGCCACCAAAAGTCCCACTAATCCAGGCAGTCGCAAACCCTCAAAAATTGGTGGAATGATAAATATAATTAACAGGAGAACCGTATAAGCGATAAGGGGGGTATTGGCAATGAGACTCGTGAGGTTTTCCATAGGTTTAGCGCTGGAAAAAGAGGGGAGAATTCAATGATTTTAACCGATTTGCGCTATAATAACTAAAAACCAAACAATAAACCCTATTTTATGAGCTTATTGTTTGGCTTTAGGAGTTGTTTTTTGCTGTATTTCTTATTCCTTGCTTGTCTCGGCGATCGCCGGTTCTTTAGGTTCTTTAGGTTCTTCAGAATCCAAAGGCTCAACTTCCGGAGTTTCAGATTTTTCAGAATCTACAGGATTGAGTGTTTGTGTGTGAATGTGATCCGCCAAATTGGGATGGGTAACTTCCAATTTTGCTAAAGCAATTCGCAAGGCTTCGACTCGCGTAGCAACCAGATTTTCCCGAGGAATTCGATCCAAAATATTAAACCGTTGCAAGCGGGTTTGAACTTTGCCTTCTGCTCCCACCACAAAAACTTCTAAAGATTTTTCGTAGGCAGAATCGACGGTTTTTTCTAAGGCAAGAGTTGCCGTTACACCCAACAAAGGAACATCGGTTAAATCGAGCAAAAGCATTTCATAATTATCGAGAATGGATTGCCTTTGGGTAATCGCTTTGGCTGCTCCAAAGCTCATCGGGCCTCCCAGGTGCAGTAACAAGATTTTGCCTTTTGCGGCTCTCAATAACGCTTGTGCTTCGGGATTTTCGAGGACTTCTCCCGTGGGAGAATCGATCGCTTTAACGCGATCGGCTTGAATATCTGCCAAGCGTTTAATTGTCAGCATATTAGCCACAAAAACACCTAAACCAACTGCCATAATTAAGTCAACAAAGACCGTTAAGAGCATCACCCCATACATGATGGCAGCAGCGCGGATGGATAATTTATGAGCGCGGCGCAGGAATTTCCAATCAATAATATCGATACCAACTTTTAAAGCAATACCCGCTAAAACAGCCAGGGGAATTTGACGCGTTAAAGTACCGGCTCCCATGACAGCGACAAATAAAATCCCCGCACGAGTCAATCCCGATAATGCTGTACGTCCTCCGGTTTGAATGTTAACAACGGTGCCCATTGTTGCCCCTGCACCGGGTAAACCGCCGCATAAACCGGAAACAATATTACCAATTCCTTGACCGATTAATTCTTTATCAGAGTCATGTTGCGTTTGGGTCAAACTATCAGCAATAACTGCGGTTAACAGCGAGTCAATACATCCTAACATCCCTAAAACTACACCATCAATAAACATGAGGGTGAGCTGGTCAATGGTAAAGAAAGGGATTTGTAGGGTAGGCAGTCCCATGGCAATTTCCCCAATGCGGCGAATTTCCACATTTTGAAAGAAAACGAGGGAGACGATGGTACCCACAACTAAAGCCAATAATTGCGGCGGACAGAATTTTTTGATGCGAGCAGGAGTGAAGAAAATCAGCGCCACGGTCAAAATCCCCAAAATGGTTTCGATGGGATTTGCCTTGGCCAATAACTCGGGAAGCGCCGTAACGACTCCTAATACTCCTCCTTTGGGGTTAGCTTGTCCCAGAAACGGGGAAATTTGCAAAATAATCAGGATTAACCCGATCCCCGACATAAACCCGGAAATGACCGTATAGGGCATGAGGGTAATATATTTCCCCAACCGCAATGCCCCAAAAATAATTTGAAAAATTCCCGCCAGCATCACCACGGTAAAAGCCATGGCCAAGCCGTGTTCGGGGTTGCCGGCTTGCATGGCAGCAACCACGGCGGTCATTACCACGGTCATCGGCCCTGTGGGTTCAGATATGAGGGTGGGAGTGCCACCAAAAAGGGCGGCAAAGAAGCCGACGCAAACGGCTCCCCACAGTCCCGCCTCGGGACCGGCTCCAGAGGCAACCCCGAAGGCTAAGGCCATGGGTAGAGAAATAATGGCGGCGGTGAGTCCGCCGAAGAGGTCGCCCCGCACATTGCGGAAATGAATTTGGTTGGTAATCCTTAAGGTGGACATTTTATTGATTGAAAACTATGGATTCTTAAAAATCATTGATTTTAGTCTATGATTAGGGTAACAGCGATCGCGCAACAAAACTAAATTTTTAATTCAGAAAATTTAATCTAATTTTTAAGATTGACTTACGGGAGGTCATCCATGCAGGCAACACTACACCAATTAAGGGTTTTTGCGACGGTAGCGCGACACCGTAGCTTTACGAAGGCAGCAGATGAGTTAAACATCACTCAGCCAACGGTATCGAGTCAGGTGAAGCATTTGGCTAACATTCTAGAATTACCGTTATTTGAGCAAATTGGCAAACAACTCTATTTAACTGAGGTGGGAGAAGCGTTACTTGGGACTTGTCGGGATATTTTCGATCGCCTAGAAAATTTCGAGATGCAGGTTGCGGATTTTAAGGGGATGAAGCAAGGAAAGTTACGTTTGGCTGCGGTAACGACGACTAAGTATTTTGTGCCGAGATTATTGGGTTCTTTTTGTGCAACTTATCCAGAAATTGATATTTCCTTGCAGGTGATCAATCATCAACAGTTAATTCAACGCATGACGGATAATGAAGATGATTTATATATTCTCAGCAATCCTCCCAAGGATATTAATTTAGAGATACACAAAATTTTAGAAAATCCTTTGGTGGTGGTGGCGAAGTCCGATCATCCTCTTGCTGAGAAACACAATATTTCGATTCAGGAGTTGAATGGAGAATCTTTTATTTCTCGCGAGGCGGGATCGGGTACGAGACGGGCAATACAAGAGTTATTGAATAAGCATAAAGTTGCTGTACGAGTGCGGTTAGAGTTGGGCAGTAATGAGGCAATTAAGCACGCGATCGCGGGAGGGTTGGGGATTTCTGTTCTCTCCCAACATTCTCTTTTTGCTAAGGAGTTAGAATCAGAATTAGCCATTTTAGATGTGCGCGAATTTCCCATCGAACGCTATTGGTATGTTGCTTATCTCAGCAGCAAACAACTTTCTACGATCGCGCAAACATTCTTAGAGTATCTGCTCGAGCAAAGTCAATTCTAAAAATAAGACAATCGGCGTTTCGATCGAGATAAGATATATCGATTGGTTGGCGCGGTTGTCCCTAGAATTCGATCGATTTGAATCCTAGGAATAGGTGTTTCGATCGCTCGTTCGGGTTGGGGGCGATCGTTGACCCAAAAGCTAGACCAATAAGTTGTTGTTTGAATAAACTGCTGGCCAAATTCAGATGTTGGGTCTATCTCGATCGCACCGCTTAGGGTAATATCAAGATAGCTCTGGAAGATGGGATACTGCACATTAGGCGGCTGAGGTTTTTGAACGTAATAAATCCAGATTTGGGCATCGGGTTCGCCCAGTTGAACGGCACCCCACCAAGGTTTTATGCGATCGCGTTTTACTCTTTGACGACAATAGTTTGTTTCTCGGCGATCGAGGTTTTCTATCCCGCGTTTAACGGAAACTCCTATCCGAACCAATATCGCATTAAAGTGAGCATTAGGCTGGGCGATCGCCCCTAAATAAGTCATCGGTGCAGTGTGGGAATATACACTACTGCGATAGAACCAACCTCTTTCAAAACCATCAATCCAAATCGGTGTTGCTTGGGTTTCTGAGATCGTTGAATTTCGAGAGGCTTTAGCCATCAAGCTACCGTAGGCTACAATATATTGAGGTTTTGCTGGATCGATCTGCGGCTTACAAACAACTTGATGAGAAGGAAGTGAGAGTGCTAAAGCTGAGGAGGGTATAAATGTTGCAAGGAAAATCAAAAAACAATTAATTATTGTGAGATATATTAATTGTTTTTTTATAAAAGAGGTGTATTTTTTCATTATCTGAATGATGATTCCCGCGATCGCGCTTCTCCTAATTTTACCAGTCAGTCAGAGGCGATCGCGTATTGCTTTAACATCTGTGCGTGTATAAAGTTGCGTCCGAACTCCTTATCATTTCAACTTGAATCAGATTTAAACTCACGCAATCAAGGTAATTCATATATCCATGAATACACGATCTGAAATTTATGATTTTGATCGCTCAATTCGCAAACAACTTGACTCTTTATTAGAATTGGACAATTGACATTGTTTTCTAGCGCTTCTAGAAGATTATAGCTTAATCGTTCTATGCGCGATCGGCTACCTGTAACCAACCAAAAATCTGAGTTGGGGTCAGAGATAAATCGAGAAGCCAATTCGGTACCGGTAATTGCTGGCTTGAATCTCCTTCAAACAATCCAGGGGCGCAGTCGTTTTTATATGTCAAGATTAACTGTTCGCCTGGATCGATGAGCCAACCGAGTTGCGTACCGTGTTTCAGACAATGAAAAATATTGCGAGTGACGCGGGTAGCGGGTTGTTGGGGGCTGAGAATTTCAATCGTCCAATCTGGGGCTGTGGTAAAGGTGTTAGCGAGGTTGCCATTCGCGAGGATGGGTAAACGCCCCCAAGTAAAAATGGCAATATCGGGTACAGTAGACTGTCCGCCGAAAGTGCAACGCAATTCGGGTAAGGCAAGGGCAATGCGATCTCCTTCCGCAACCCGATTAATCTCGCCAATCAGTTTTTGCTGAATCCGGCTGTGTTGTCCTTGAGGCATGGGTTTGGGGAGAATATTCCCTTGAATAAATTCCCGAGGGGGAGTTGTTTCGGGGAGTTGGAGGAATTCCTTGAGGTTAATGGATGTGGTGGTGATTTGAGTCATCTGTATTCCCCTGCATCTGAACAATGATTCCCTCGATCGCGCTTCCTCTCATTTTATCAGTCAGTCAAAGGCGATCGCAGTAGTTCGCACCATTATCAATCATCAATGGCGAGAATTTGAGGATTTTTGCCAGAGATTGCGATAACGTTGGCGTAAATACTGCATATTTGGATTTTGTTCGCCATAACGCCATTGCACATAAGCGCGAGATATTTCTATGATAATCTCGGCTGTTCCTTGTTGAAGTTGTTCTCGCATTGTGGCGGCGTATTCTAAAGGAGTTTGTGCGGGATTTTTGTTGTAACCCTTGGCTGCCAAAACTTGTAACATTTGTTGGTAAAGTCGTTCCATGGGCGGTAATTTAGCCAAATTGCGCCACCGATACCACGATCGCACTCGCAATGCAGTTAACCAACTGAGGAAGGCGAAGGCGATCGCGCCAATTAAACCGCTAAAGAAGCCGATGGCGCTACTGGAGACAAACAGCCAGATTCTCATTGCGACCCAGGCGATCGCTTCAATCACTTTAGTGACGATATAACTGAGAAAGCTGGTGACAGGAGAAGGGAGCCAACCCGCAACCCAATGCCAAAATTGCCGCAAAACGCCGAAGGTGGCGTTTTCTTCCCAGGAAGGAGGAACAATCTCGTGACCGGGAAGGGGATCGAAGGAAAACCAGCCGCGATCGGGAAAGTACACTTCTGTGAGGGCATAGGCATCGGTATTGCGAACCAAGTAAAATCCGGTAAAGGGATTAAATTGACCCGTGGCAAAACCCACACTTAAACGACTGGGAATATCGAGAGAACGTAACATCACTGTTAAAACTGTGGCAAAATGATCGGGATATCCGCCTTGATATTTAAAGAGGAAGGTTTCCACTAAATCTTCCCCTTCTTCGAGTTGGAAGGTGGGGACAACGCTATAACTTTGTTTTAGTGCTTGAGCGAGAAACAGTGCCTTTTCGTAGGGGTTTGTAATCGGTTTTGTTGCTTTAGAGAGTAGTTTTTCTGCTTGCTGGCGAATTTTGTCGCGACTTTCGGGGGGAATTTGAAGATAGTATTTGCGAATTGTTTGGGGATACTTCGTTGAGGCTTGCCCGAGTTGAGCGCGATCGCGGCTGGGAACATCGGAAACCACAGTATAAGTTAAATCTTCCCCTAATGTTACGGGGACGCGAATACTGCCTTCGGGATCGAGGGCGACTTCTGGGGTCGGAAAATATACGGACCGGGCTTGATATAAAGCCGGTAAGAGGTTGGGAAGGCGATCGACGACGGTATAGGTTTGAATAATCGATCGCGTTTCCCCCGCAGGAGAAGGAGTGAGAAAAAAACGATAACTCCAAGGGGGACGACTAATGGTTAAGAGTTTATCATCGCGGGAAATCTCCCATCCTTTCCCCGTGTAGCGATCGAAGGCTAACACGCGCCAAAATCCTGGGGCTTGCGATCGCACTCGCAAAACCACTTTTGAGATCGAAAAACTGCTATTGTTTAGACTTTGATCGATTTGCGACTGAAACCCGTAATAAAGGGAATCATCTCCTATTGCTTCTCCGTTTTCTCCTTCTCCTGTTGCTTCTCCGTTTTCTCCTTCTTGTCCATTTCTCACTCCAGGATTAAAAATTCTCCGATTAATGTCGTTAAATCGTTCGTTTTCAAATTCAATGGAAGAGGTAACGGGAAATGTTTGCAGTTGATAGCCTGGAAAGCGCGGCATCAGTGCAAAAATAAGCAAGCCGATCGCCATCACGATCGCCAAAAAAGAAACCAGACGGGTGAGGGAAAAGGGTAATTTTTGGGGTTGTTTCTCTGGCTTTTCTTCTCCTCTCTGCCTTGGGATTTGGTCAAAACCAAGGCGAGAGCGATAATCTAAGACGAGGACCGGGAGGGCGATCGTTAAAAATAAGACAGGAAAAGGAGCGAAGGCTAAGGTTTCACTTAAAGTTCCTGCCACCCCCAAGAGAATTAAACCAATAATCATTGAATAGCCCAAATCTTTGCGGCGCGGCAGATCGAAGCTATGCAGAACTTGCAACTGGATCAAAAGTTCAGCAAGGACAAGGCGAGTATCGTTTAAGTTGTTCAGTAAGTTACCAAAAAAATACACCAAAGTTCCCAGCATTCCCATGGCAATGATAAATTTCATCGCGATATTGCGTTTCTTGCGCCGATACCAACTATAAGCACCTCCTGTCAAACTGAGGGGAATTGCCCAAGCACTCATGGTAGTATCGGCAGCAATATCTGTCGCAACAATCCCAATGATGACTAAAACCTGCACCAAGACTCTCAAACTGATGGATTCTTCGGTTTTGGGTTTGGGGAGGGTTTGGAGACGTTCCCAAAGTTGGGTTATACCGGGAATGCGGTGCAGTTTGAGGCTATCCATCGCTGGGTTGGGAATATTGAGTTATTCTTTACAATAAAACAATTTTTGCGGTATTTCAAATTGACGATAATTTCAGCAAGATTTCCCGTTGGAGATTAATGATGGTATTTTAAACTTGAACTTGTTAAGAAAAAATACTCGGCGTTGGTGTGTGCATAATGCTGTAGAATCAAAATGTCACAAGCCAAGGCAAAGCAATGCAGTGTCCAAAATGCCAATCGTCTCGCTTGAAAAAAAATGGTTTGCGCCGAGGCAAACAATGTCACCAGTAACATTACGCATTCTCCAACGCCCACAAAATGGGTTTTAGGGATGAAGGCGATCGCTTTGCTTCAACTGTTCTTCTTTTGGAGATTGGATTTTACGACCCATGAGGGAAAGTTGGCTTTATTGATTTTGTTGAAGAGATCGAACAACGCG